>NZ_AKJJ01000001.1:0-140837 GCF_000282395.1 Pseudomonas sp. GM55
GATGGGGCCATTGAATGTTTAAAGGGGCTTGACCGCAGCCGGGTTGATCATCCGTGCCAGCCCGAGGTTCTTCAGCGCCAGCTGCAGCGAGCTGTGAATCACTTGCGGGTTGTCGATGGTCATCAGTTCCGCCAGCAACTCCTTGGCCTTGCTGAGGTTGATCTGACGCAGCATCCACTTCACCTTCGGCAAGTTGGTGGCGTTCATCGACAGGCTGTCGAAACCCATCGCCATCAACAGCACGGCCGCCGCCGGGTCACCGGCCATTTCACCGCAGATGCTCACCGGCTTGCCTTCGGCATGGGCGTCGCGCACGACGGTTTGCAAGGCTTGCAGCACCGCCGGGTGCAGGTAGTCGTAAAGATCGGCCACCCGCGGGTTGTTGCGGTCCACGGCCAGCAGGTACTGGGTCAGGTCGTTGGAACCGACCGAAAGGAAGTCCACTTGCCGCGCCAGTTCCTTGGTCTGATACACCGCCGCCGGAATCTCGATCATCACGCCAACCGGCGGCATCGGTACGTCGCAGCCTTCGTCGCGCACTTCGCCCCAGGCCCGGTGGATCAGGTGCAGGGCTTCTTCCAGCTCATGGGTGCCGGAGATCATCGGCAGCAGAATCCGCAGGTTGTTCAGGCCTTCACTGGCCTTGAGCATGGCCCGGGTCTGCACCAGGAAAATTTCCGGGTGGTCGAGGGTGACGCGAATGCCACGCCAGCCGAGGAACGGGTTGTCTTCCTTGATCGGGAAGTACGACAGCGACTTGTCGCCGCCGATGTCCAGGGTGCGCATGGTCACCGGTTGCGGGTGGAACGCGGCGAGTTGCTCGCGGTAGATCGCCAGTTGCTCCTTTTCGCTCGGGAAGCGCTGGTTGATCATGAACGGCACTTCGGTACGGTACAGCCCGACGCCCTCGGCGCCACGCTTCTGCGCCCGCGCCACGTCGGCCAGCAAGCCGGTGTTGACCCATAGCGGCATGCGGTAGCCATCGACCGTGATACACGGCAGGTCGCGCAACGCGTCCAGCCCCAGGGCCAGTTGTTTCTCTTCCTCGACCACTTCGGCGAACTGCTTGCGCAGCACGTCGCTGGGGTTTGTATAGACCTCGCCCCGGTGCCCATCGACGATCATGTCGATGCCATCGACTTTGGAATACGGCAGATCGACCAGGCCCATTACCGTCGGAATACCCATGGCGCGTGCCAGGATCGCGACGTGGGAGTTACCGGAACCGAGTACCGAAACCAGGCCCACCAGCTTGCTTTCCGGAACCTCGCCGAGCATTGCCGGCGTCAGTTCCTCGCTGACCAGAATGGTGTTGTCGGGGTAGACCAGAGTTTGCTGGCGCTCTTCCTGCAAATAAGCCAGCAAGCGCCGACCGAGGTCCTTGACGTCCGAGGCACGCTCGCGCAGGTAAGCGTCGTCCATCAATTCGAAACGGTTGACGTGATCGGTGACCACCTGGCGCAACGCGCCCTGGGCCCACTGACCGGTCTTGATCACCGTGGTGACTTCGTTGCCCAGCGCGGCATCGTCGAGCATCATCAGGTAGACGTCGAACAAGGCCCGCTCTTCCGGGCGCAACTGCGTGGCAAGCTTGGCGGACAACGCGCGCATGTCGGCGCGTACGCCTTCGATTGCGGTCTTGAACAGCCCCAGCTCGGCTTCGATGTCGGTGATGTTCTTGTCGGGCACCACGTCCAGGTCCGCCGGTGGCAGCATGACCACCGCCGTCCCGACTGCCGCACCCGGCGAACCCGGCACGCCGATGAACTTGGCCTCCTGGATACCTTTGCCCTGACGGCCCAGGCCACGGATCGAACCGGTGGCTTCGGCGTGGGCGATAACGCCGGCGAGCTGCGCGCTCATGGTCACGAGGAAGGCTTCTTCACCCTCATCGAACTGGCGACGTTCTTTTTGCTGGATGACCAACACGCCGACGACGCGGCGGTGGTGAATGATCGGCGCCCCGAGGAACGAGGCGTAGCGCTCCTCGCCGGTCTCGGCAAAGTAGCGGTAGCGCGGGTGATCCGCGGCGTTTTCGAGGTTCAGGGGTTCTTCACGCGTGCCGACCAGGCCGACCAGACCTTCATTGGGGGCCATGCTGACCTTGCCGATCGAGCGCTTGTTCAAGCCCTCGGTGGCCATCAGCACGAAACGGTTGGTCTCGGGGTCAAGCAGGTAGACCGAGCAGACCTGGCTGCCCATGGCCTCTTTGACGCGCAACACAATAATCCCCAACGCCGCCTTGAGATCCTTGGCGGAGTTAACTTCCTGGACGATCTTGCGCAGCGTATTGAGCATGGCTCGGGGTCGAACTCCGTCGTCAGTCGCGCGCTAAAAGGCGCGGGGCAAGCTCTTTGAGGGCGCGGCGATACACCTCGCGCTTGAATGTCACCACCTGGCCCAACGGATACCAATAGCTGACCCAGCGCCAGCCATCGAATTCCGGTTTACCGGTCAAATCCATCCGCACCCGCTGCTCGTTGGAGATCAGGCGCAGGAGAAACCATTTCTGTTTCTGGCCGATGCACAGCGGTTGGCTGTGGGTACGTACCAGACGTTGCGGCAAACGATAGCGCAACCAGCCCCGGGTGCAGGCGAGAATTTCAACATCTTCGCGCTCCAGGCCTACTTCTTCGTTCAGCTCGCGGTACAAGGCGTCTTCCGGCGTCTCTTCGGGGTTGATTCCCCCCTGCGGAAACTGCCAGGCATCCTGATTGATTCGGCGAGCCCATAGCACCTGGCCGGCGTCATTCGTCAGAATGATCCCGACATTGGGGCGAAAACCATCGGGGTCGATCACGGCAACAACCTCGCAAACGCATGTCGCCGCATTGTTCCACAAAGGTCGTGAAGGCGGCAACGAAGGTTCCTACCTTATGTGCACTCTTGTGAAAAGACCGTATTCTTGTCGCCTTTTTACTGACTTTTCAGCGGGTAACTGCAATGCGCCTGGCTTTATTCGATTTGGACAACACTCTTCTGGGCGGTGACAGTGATCACGCCTGGGGCGATTACCTGTGCGAGCGCGGCTTTCTCGACGCCGTTGCCTACAAGACTCGCAACGACGAGTTCTATCAGGATTACCTGGCCGGCAAGCTGGATAACGACGCGTACCTGAACTTCTGCCTTGAAGTCCTCGGCCGCACCGAAATGGCCACGCTGGATCAGTGGCACAGCGACTACATGCGCGACTGCATCGAACCGATCGTGCTGCCCAAGGGACTTGAGCTGCTGAAGAAGCACCGCGATGCCGGCGACAAACTGGTGATCATCACGGCGACCAACCGCTTCGTCACAGGCCCCATTGCCGAGCGCCTGGGCGTCGACACCCTGATCGCCACCGAGTGCGAAATGGTCGATGGCCGCTACACCGGACGCAGCACCGATGTGCCGTGCTTCCGTGAAGGCAAGGTGACGCGGTTGAATCGCTGGCTGGAGGAAACCGGGTATACGCTGGAAGACAGCTACTTCTATAGCGACTCGATGAACGACTTGTCGTTGCTGGAGCAGGTGACGAACCCGGTGGCGGTTGATCCGGATCCGAACCTGCGGGCCGAGGCCGAGAAGCGTGGCTGGCCGGTGATTTCGTTGCGCGACTGATATAGCTATCGCTGGCAAGCCAGCTCCCACAGGGATCTGGCTTGCCCGCGATTGGGGCAACCCGGCTTGAAGTGTTAGACCGGCTTGGCGCCCATCAACCCGGCAATGGCAACAAAGCAAACAAAGCTGAACAACGCCAAGGCAAAGGTGAATTTACCCGCGCCCCCCGGCGTCTTGCGCAGCTTGTTCAGCCGCACCAGCAACCAGAACCACGCCAGCGCCGCCACGGTGTAAAGCACGCTGGAGGCCAGCAACCAGGTCTGCCCCAGCGGCCAGCCCACCAGATGCACCATCCACCAGCCGGTAAACGGCATGCTCAGCAGCGCCAGCCCCATCAACAGCCAGACAAATACGCGTGGCCGTTGCAGGGTGCGGCTTGCCGCTGTCGCATCACCGTTGCGCCGCGCAAGCAAGACCCAGACTCCCAGACCCAGCGCACAAGCCAGCAGTACAACCGTTGCCACCATGTGCGCCGCTTTCAGGGCAGTTAACGTTTCCATTGTTCGATTTCCTTATGACCTGCCCATCAGCGTAGCCCCTCAGCCAAGAAACAGCTGATAGGCCGGGTTGTCGCTTTCGTCCCAGTACGGGTAGCCGATTTCTTCCAGCGCCGCCGGCACCAGGTGGCGCTCGTCGTGGGGCACTTGCAGGCCCGCGACGACCCGGCCATCCGCTGCGCCATGATTGCGGTAGTGGAACATCGAGATGTTCCAGCGCCCGCCGAGTTTGTTGAGGAAGTTGAACAGCGCGCCCGGGCGCTCCGGGAATTCGAAACGCAGAATCACTTCATCGACCACGTGCGCCGCACGCCCGCCCACCATGTGGCGGATGTGCAGCTTGGCCAGTTCGTTGTCGGTCAGGTCCAGCACCGGGAAACCTTGCTCGCTCAGGCTGGCGATCAGTGCGCTGCGCGGGTCGTTTTCCGGGTGAGTCTGCACGCCGACAAAGATGTGCGCTTCGCTGCCGGTGTTGTAGCGGTAGTTGAACTCGGTGATCTGGCGCTTGCCAATAGCCTCGCAGAACGCCTTGAAGCTGCCCGGCTTTTCGGGAATGGTCACGGCGATGATGGCTTCGCGACCCTCGCCCAGCTCCGCACGCTCGGCGACGTGGCGCAGGCGATCGAAGTTGACGTTGGCCCCGGAGTCGATGGCCACGAAAGTCTGGCCGCTGACGCCGCGCTGCTCGACATATTTCTTGATCCCGGCCACGCCCAAGGCGCCGGCAGGTTCGGTGATCGAGCGGGTATCGTCGTAGATGTCCTTGATGGCAGCACAGATTTCGTCGGTGCTGACGGTTATCACTTCATCGACATGATCCTTACAGATGTCAAAGGTGTGCTGACCGATCTGGGCCACCGCGACACCGTCGGCGAAGAGACCCACAGTCGGCAACACCACACGCTCGCCCGCCGCCATGGCGGCTTGCAGGCAATTGGAGTCATCCGGTTCGACGCCGATGATCTTGATGTCCGGGCGCAGGTACTTCACGTATGCGGCGATGCCGGCGATCAGGCCGCCGCCGCCGACCGGGACGAAAATCGCATCCAATGGTTGCGGATGCTGGCGCAGAATCTCCATGGCCACGGTGCCCTGCCCGGCAATGGTGTGGGGATCGTCGTAGGGGTGAATGTAGACGTAGCCTTTTTCATCGACCAGTTTCAGCGAGTACGCCAGGGCTTCCGGGAACGAATCGCCGTGCAGCACCACTTTACCGCCGCGTGAACGCACGCCTTCGACCTTGATCTCCGGGGTGGTCTTGGGCATGACGATGGTCGCTTTCACACCCAGCACCTTCGCCGCCAGGGCCAGGCCTTGCGCATGGTTGCCCGCCGACGCGGTGACCACGCCGCGAGCGCGCTCTTCGTCGCTCAACTGGGTCAACTTGTTGTAGGCGCCGCGAATCTTGAACGAGAACACCGGCTGCAAGTCTTCGCGCTTGAGCCAAATGCTGTTGCCCAGCCGCTCGGAGAGCTGGCGGGCAGTCTGCAACGGGGTTTCTACGGCAACGTCATAAACGCGCGAGGTGAGGATCTTTTTGACGTACTGTTCAAGCATCGGAAAGCATCACTGAGCGGGTTGGGCAGGACCACGGAGTCTAACCCGGCTTTTGTCCGCACGACCACATTAAACCGGTGGTTTTAAGGCCCCCTAAAGAGATCATCACCTGTAGGAGCGAGCCTGCTCGCGAAAAACCCAAGAACACCGCTGGGTATCTGGTTTCAAGCGTTATCGTTCACGACCATCGCGAGCAAGCTCGCTCCTACAGTTGTCGGGGTCACAGGTGTGCGCATTTGACCCGCCAATCGGGCAATGACCTTCCCCGCCCCGAAGCCTATAATGCCGGCCTTTCGTTCTCTCTTCGGCACCTCGGAGCCCGCATGAACCAGGATCAACTCAAACAGGCAGTGGCTCAGGCCGCCGTCGACTTCATCCTTCCGAAACTCGACGACAAGAGCATCGTCGGGGTCGGCACCGGCTCCACCGCCAACTGCTTCATCGATGCCCTGGCCCGACACAAGGGCGCATTCGATGGCGCCGTCGCCAGTTCCGAAGCCACTGCCGCGCGCCTCAAGGGCCACGGGATTCCGGTATACGAACTGAACACCGTCAGCGACCTGGAGTTCTATGTCGACGGTGCCGATGAAAGCGACGAGCACCTGAACCTGATCAAGGGCGGCGGCGCAGCCCTGACCCGCGAGAAAATTGTCGCAGCCGTTGCCAAGACTTTCATCTGCATCGCCGACGCCAGCAAACTGGTGCCGGTCCTCGGCACCTTCCCACTGCCGGTGGAAGTGATCCCGATGGCCCGCAGCCATGTGGCCCGTGAGCTGGTAAAGCTCGGTGGCGACCCGGTCTACCGTGAAGGCGTAGTCACCGACAACGGCAACATCATCCTCGACGTGTTCAACATGCAGATCACCAATCCGGTGGAGCTGGAGACGCAGATCAACGCGATCGTCGGCGTGGTCACCAATGGTCTGTTCGCGGCGCGTCCGGCGGATCTGTTGCTGCTGGGTACAAGCGAAGGCGTGAAGACCCTGCGCGCTGAATAAAGCAACCAGAGAACCCTGTAGGAGCTGGCTTGCCAGCGATAGCGGTGTAACAGCCAACGAACATGTTGAATGTCATGGCCTCATCGCTGGCAAGCCAGCGCCTACAAAAGCCTAGGGTTGTGTTGGCTTCTTGAACACGTAAAACAAATTCGGCTCACTCACCAGGTACAGCGTACCGTCATCTCCCATGGCGATCCCCTCCGCTTGCGGCACGTTTTTCTGCAGACCCTGGCTCCCCTTGCTCAATGACATTGTGCTCAGCGGACGCCCATCCACATCCAGCTCCAGAATCAACCGCGACTCATCCGACAGCGCCAGCAAATGCCCGCTGCGCTCGTCGTACTGCAGGCTCGACAGATCCCGCACAAACATCCCGGCATCACGCTTGGGGTCGTTGATCACATGCACCGAGTAGGATTCTTCAGGATTGAAGCGCGGAAAGCCGTGTACCTCGTAGATCAGCATCGGATCGCGCTCCTTGGCCACGAACAGGCGCTTGCCCACCGAGTCGTAAGCCAACCCCTCGAAGCCCTTGTTGTTGCTCATGTGTACGCCGATGGTCACTTGCTCGGCGTCTGCCGCGTCGACGAAGGTCGTGCCCTGCTCCAGATGAATCTTGATCAGACGCTGCTGGCTTTCGTCAGCGACCACATAGGTGTCGGCGCTGATGAACTCCACCGCCTCGGGATCGCCGAAGCCAACCAGTGCCACACGGCGCAAAATCCTGCCGTCGAGGGACAACTCGATCAACTCGCTTCGCTTATTGGTAACGGTGAACAGGCTTTTGCGCACCGGGTCGTAGGTCAACGCTGAAATGTTTTCAACCTGGCTATCGATCACCTGCGCTTCGGTCACGACCTGATATTGGTCAAGGCCCATGGACCGGGAACTCACCGGCTGCCATAGCGCATGCAGATTGAACCAGGCGCGCTCGAACAGGCGCTGGTACTGACCGAGCGCAATCAATGCGATCAGCGAGACCACCGACAGGATCAGAATCAGGGATTTGGGGCGGGCAAATCGATGCATTCGGGCGGGCTCGGGTTCAAGACAGGCGGATGAAATATCACGCCTGTCTGAACTGAAGCTTAATGGCCACGGACCCGATCCTACAACCGAGCACAGGCAATCCTGCAAATCGTAAACGTCAGTGCTGTTTTTCGAAGCGATAAAACAGGTTCGGCTCACTCACCATGTACAGCGTGCCCGCCTCGTCCATGGCGACGCCTTCGGCACGCGGAATGGTATGTTTCAGGCCGTTGAAGCCACGCAACAGGGTAATGAAACTGACCTGTTCACCCTTCTTGTCCAGCTCCAGCAACAGGTGAGACTCGGCGGACAGTACCAGCATATGGCCGGTCCGCGGGTCGATGGCCAGTGCCGACAGGTTGCGCATATCCAGCGCATGGCTGGCCAGTTTCAGTTTGTCACCGGTAAGGACCTTGCCGTCGCCTTTCCAGACAAACAATGCCGGCGGACGCTCCTCGCCCAGCACCAACTGCTGATTACTCGAGTCCCAGGTGACACCTTCGAAGGCCTTGTTCTGGTCTTTGGAAGGCCCCAGGTCGTATTTCGGGAAATCGGCGATGTTCAGTTCGCGGGTGTCGGCATCGACTTTGACGATAGTGATCAGGTGCTCGCGCTCATCGACAATCGCCAACAGGCCGTTACCCAGTACGGCAACGCCTTCAGGATTGCTCCAACCCACCAGCGGCATTTTGCGCAGCACATCGCCCTGCAACGTCAGCTCGACCAGGAACGGGTTCTTGCCCATGACCGAAAACAGGGTTTTGGTCTGGGGGTCATAGGCCAGGTCCGATGCTTCGTCCTTCTCCATCCCCGGCAACGGCTTGGCATCGATCACAGCCCGATAGTCCGGAAGCCAGACACTGGCCTGACGCTCGGCCGGACTTTTGAATTGCTCTTTCACCCAAAGCACGCCCCGCGCATCCCAGTGCATGGCAAATGCAACGCCGTAGGCGACAACGGCCACCAGCAGTAGCCAGATTTGCCAACGCAGGGCGAAGCGTGAGCGGCGGGCAGGTTTAAGCGTGGAAAGCGGAGGAGTGGCCATCGGAGAATGCGTTCCAGAAATTCAGGCTAGGGGTAATAGCTGCAGGAGCTGGCTTGCCAGCGAAGGCTGGTGTCACAGTCAACATGGATGTTGACTGCCAAGGCCTCTTCGCTGGCAAGCCAGCTCCTACAGGGGGCAGGGGTGGATCAGCGAACGCTGCTGGTAAACCGGCTGGCGCCCGGCAGTTCCAGAACGATCTCATCACCGACATTCAGCGGACCAACGCCCACTGGCGTGCCGGTGAGGATCACGTCCCCGGCCTGCAACGAGAAGCAGCCGGCCATGTGCTGGATCATCGGCACGATCGGGTTGAGCATTGCGCTGCTGTTGCCGTCCTGGCGCACTTCACCGTTGATGGTCAAGCGGATGCCGATGTCGGTCAGGTCGACAAAGGTGCTGCCGGACACGAACGGAGCAATCACTGCCGCACCGTCGAAGGACTTGGCGATTTCCCAAGGCAAACCCTTGGATTTCAGCTCGGCCTGCTTGTCGCGCAGGGTCAGGTCCAGGGCTGGAGCGAAACCGGAGATGGCGTCGAGCACTTCTTCACGACTCGGCTTGGTCGACAACGGCTTGCCGATCAAGACTGCGATTTCCGCTTCGTAATGCACCGAACCGCGCTCGGTCGGAATGCTGAAACCGCCTTCCAGCGGCACCACGCAACTGCCCGGTTTGATGAACAGCAGTGGCTCGGTCGGCACCGGGTTATCCAGTTCCTTGGCGTGTTCGGCGTAGTTACGGCCGATGCACACCACTTTCCCCAACGGGAAATGAATGCGCGTACCGTCGACATACTGGTGCTGATAGCTCATGGACCGACTCCTGGTTCGTAGCTCTTGAATTCGAAAATCAAACAGCGAAGATCTTGCCCGGGTTCATGATGCCATTCGGGTCGAACACCGCTTTGACGGCCTTCATATACTCGATCTCAACCGGTGAACGGCTGTAGGTCAAGTAGTCACGCTTGGTCATGCCCACGCCGTGCTCGGCGGAGATCGAACCGTTGTATTTCTCGACGGTTTCGAACACCCACTTGTTGACGGTGGCGCACTTGGCGAAGAACTCGTCCTTGCTCAGGTTATCCGGCTTGAGGATGTTCAGGTGCAGGTTGCCGTCGCCGATGTGGCCGAACCAGACGATTTCGAAGTCCGGGTAGTGTTCGCCGACGATCGCGTCGATTTCCTTCAGGAACGCCGGGACTTTCGACACGGTAACCGAAATGTCGTTCTTGTACGGCGTCCAGTGGGAAATGGTTTCGGAGATGTATTCGCGCAGCTTCCACAGGTTCTGCAACTGGGTTTCGCTCTGGCTCATCACGCCGTCCAGTACCCAGCCCTGCTCGACGCAGTGCTCGAAGGTTTCCAGGGCATGGTTGGCCACTTCTTCGGTGGTCGCTTCGAATTCCAGCAGTGCGTAGAACGGGCAGTCGGACTCGAACGGCGCCGGCACATCGCCACGAGCCATGACTTTGGCCAGGGCTTTGTCGGAGAAAAATTCGAAGGCGGTCAAGTCGAGCTTGCTCTGGAACGCGTGCAGCACCGGCATGATCGAGTCGAAATCGGCGGTGCCGAGAACCATCGCGGTGAGGTTTTTCGGCGCGCGATCCAGGCGCATGGTCGCCTCGACCACGAACCCGAGGGTGCCTTCGGCACCAATGAACAGCTGACGCATGTCGTAGCCGGTGGCGTTCTTGATCAGGTCGCGGTTCAGTTCCAGCACATCGCCCTTGCCGGTGACGACTTTCATGCCGGCCACCCAGTTACGGGTCATGCCGTAGCGAATCACCTTGATCCCGCCGGCATTGGTGCCGATATTGCCGCCAATCTGGCTGGAACCGGCCGAAGCGAAGTCCACCGGGTAGTACAGGCCTTTTTCTTCGGCCACGTTCTGCAGCTGCTCGGTGACCACGCCCGGCTGACACACGGCGGTGCGGTCAGTGAGGTTTACGTCGAGGATCTGGTTCATGTAGTCGAACGACACGACCACTTCGCCATTGGCTGCCACGGCAGCGGCGGACAACCCGGTACGACCGCCGGATGGCACCAGCGCCACCTTGTGCTTATTGGCCCACAGGACAATGGCCTGGACCTGCTCGGTGGTCTTGGGGAACACGATGGCGGTCGGGGCCGGGGCGAAATGCTTGGTCCAATCCTTTCCGTAAGCATTCAGGGAGTCGGCATCGGTCAGCACCTTGCCAGGCTCAACCAGGGTCTTCAGCTCATCAATCAGGGCAGGATTGGTCATCGACAGAACTCTCGAACAATTCATGGTCATCCTGAGAACGCTTCACGTCGCAGGAATGAGTGTTTAGCGGGGCGCATATGCTAGCATACCGACCCCGCAGCATAGTGCCCAACGGCTGTTCTGCGGCGACGGTTTTGTTGCCGTCCGGGTCAGCATCTGTTGACCATTTCCTGCCATTTTTCTCCGGGATACAGGTTTACGCAGATGAGCAAGACTTCTCTCGATAAGAGCAAGATCAAGTTCCTTCTTCTCGAAGGCGTCCACCAATCGGCTGTCGACGTCCTCAAGGCGGCGGGCTACACCAGCATCGAGTACCTCACTGGTTCTCTGCCGGAAGCCCAGCTCAAGGAAAAGATCGCTGATGCTCACTTCATCGGCATTCGCTCGCGCACTCAACTGACCGAAGAGATCTTCGATCACGCGAAGAAGCTGGTGGCTGTAGGGTGTTTCTGCATCGGCACCAACCAGGTCGACCTGGACGCTGCCCGCGAACGCGGCATCGCGGTGTTCAACGCGCCGTACTCCAACACCCGCTCCGTAGCGGAACTGGTGCTGGCCGAAGCGATCCTGCTGTTGCGCGGCATCCCTGAGAAGAACGCTTCCTGCCACCGTGGCGGCTGGATCAAGAGCGCGGCCAACTCCTTCGAAATCCGTGGCAAGAAGCTGGGTATCGTCGGTTACGGCTCGATCGGTACTCAACTGTCGGTCCTGGCGGAAGGCCTGGGCATGCAGGTGTACTTCTACGACACCATCACCAAGCTGCCATTGGGTAACGCCACTCAGGTAGGCAACCTGCACGAGCTGCTGGCGATGTCCGACATCGTTTCGCTGCACGTACCGGAAACCGCCGCCACCCAGTGGATGATGGGCGAGAAGGAAATCCGCGCTATCAAGAAAGGCGGCATCCTGATCAACGCCGCCCGCGGCACCGTGGTCGAACTGGACGCCCTGGCGGACGCGATCAAGGACAAACACCTGATCGGTGCGGCCATCGACGTATTCCCGGTGGAACCTCGCTCCAACGACGAAGAGTTCGAGAGCCCGCTGCGTGGCCTGGACAACGTGATCCTGACCCCGCACATCGGCGGCTCTACCGCTGAAGCCCAGGCCAACATCGGTCTGGAAGTGGCGGAAAAACTGGTCAAGTACAGCGACAACGGTACTTCGGTATCGTCCGTTAACTTCCCGGAAGTGGCCCTGCCGGCTCACCCTGGCAAGCACCGCCTGCTGCACATCCACGAAAACATCCCGGGTGTGATGAGCGAGATCAACAAGGTCTTCGCCGAAAACGGCATCAACATCTCCGGCCAGTTCCTGCAGACCAACGAGAAGGTCGGCTACGTGGTGATCGACGTCGACGCCGAGTACTCGGACCTGGCGCAAGAGAAGCTGCAACACGTCAAGGGCACCATCCGTAGCCGGGTGTTGTTCTGATCGCGACTTGAGCGACAAAAAAGGGAGCCTTCGGGCTCCCTTTTTCATTCACGGCAACAAAGTTACTTAACGTTGACGGTGATCTTCTCGGAAACGATCGGCGGATCGAACGGCATGTGGTTGCTATCGCCCAGTTCAAGCTGCAAGGTGTGCTTGCCCGGTGTGAGCGTTATTTCAGCCTGGGTCTGCGCACCGCCGAAATGCAGGTGGTTGGCATCCTTGGGGATCGGCGCACCGGCGGCTGGCAGCTCATCGACGTCGATCAGTACGTGGTGATGACCGGTGTTCTTGGTGGTATCACCCGCCGGTGCCAGGGCAATGTTCTCGACCGCGAACTTGACGACGACTGTCTGTGGAATCGTCGCTCCATCCTTGGGAGATACGATGGACACTTCGGCGCCTTTCGGAGCCGGCGTTGCAGCACTGGCCAGCACCGAAACACCCATCAACAGGCCAGCCAAAGCAGCACGTGACATAAAGGTTTTCATTCTCTTCTCCAGTTTTTCCGTAAAATCCGCGTGGTCATGACAACTTCAGAGCCATTTGTTGTCGAAGGCACTCGACAACCATAGCAAAGCGAGCCTGAATCAGAGGGTCGCGATAAAAAATTCAAAGGAGTGACCATGCGCTTTCTGCCTGGCCTGATCTGCCTGCTACCCCTTTTGAGCCCTTTGGCTCATGCCGAACTGATTGACGACGTGAATGACCGCGGCGAATTGCGCATTGCCCTTGAAGCCAATACACCCCCCTTCAACTTCAAGGAAGACGGCAATCTTGCGGGCTTCGAAGTCGAACTGGGTCAAATGCTGGCCAACGAACTGGATGTGCGCGCCGACTTTGTCGTCACCGATTCCAACGATCTGTTGACCGGCGTTGAAAGCGGCAAATACGACATCGCCATCAATCACATCGCAGAGACCCCCGATCTAAAGGATCGTTTCGATTTCAGCGAGCCTTACATTCAGACCCATGCGCAGTTGATCGCGCAGAAAGAAGAGCCGCGCTCCATTCTGCTGGTGCAGTCGCTGACAGAAGAGAAGCCCAAAACCAACCCGGCCGTGAGCCTGGCGATTCCGTTTCAGAAAGGTAATCCGGCGTTCCATGCCAGCCTGGAAAACGCATTGCAGCGAATCAAGGATGATGGGCGACTGCAAGCGCTGGAGCAGAAGTGGTTGGGGGCGGATGCGGATGTGGTGCCGAAACAATAACCTGTAGGAGCTGGCTTGCCAGCGAAGACGGTCTTCCAGCCAACATTTTTATTGACTGTGACGCCCTCTTCGCTGGCAAGCCAGCTCCTACAAGGATGGGTGTTCGGTGTTAACTCAGTGTTGCCAGGGCCGCCGCCGCTTGCGGCAACTCCAACTCACTGAACACCTGCACCCCATGGCGCTTGAGCAGCGCCGCCGTCACGCCCTCACCGCTGACCTTCACGCCGCTGAACGTCCCGTCATAGGTCAACAGATTGCCGCAGGACGGGCTGTTGGCCTTGAGGACGGCGATGCGGATGCCATGCTTTTGCACCAGCTCCAGCGCCTGATACGCCCCCGACAAAAACGCCGCGCTGACGTCCTCGCCTTCGACAGTGATCACCAACGCCTGGCCATCGAGGACTTGCGCGCCCTGCCCGCCTGGAATTTCCGCTGCGGGTCGTGGCGTTGGCAAGCCGCCAGCGACCTCCGGGCACAACGGCACGACCCGCCCTTCATCAAGCCACTGCTGAAGCTGATCGAACGGCCCGCTGGCCCCGCCGTCGTAACGAACCCTGTGGCCCAACAGGCAGCGGCTGACGAGAATTTTTCGCATGATCAGAACGGCTCGTTGCCGCGCCGCCGGAACCAGCCGGTCAGCGACAGTCGATCCCGGGTCGCGGGCAGGACTTCGTGGGGAACCTCTCCGGAGAGAAACACCACCAGGCAGCCACCGACAGGTTCCACGTCGTAGACGCGATCATTGTCGAGGTACATGCGCAACTGGCCGCCGTGTTCGGGAAGCCAGCCGTCATTAAGGTAAACCACCGCCGAAACCATGCGCCGGTCGTCATCGCGAAAGCGGTCGACGTGCTGCAGGTAGAACGCACCGGGCGGGTACATCGCAAAATGGCTTTCGAAATCCTCCAGGCCGAGAAACAGACCGCGATTGATCGCTTCGCGCAAGCTGTCCATCAAACTCAGATAGCTGTCGCAAGCCTCGGCCTGGCCGGGGTCGATCCACTGGATATGGTCGCCACGAATCCCTTCGCGGATCTCCGATGAGGGCCCGCGGCCCACCGCGGCCGGAGCCAGCTCACCCTCGGCAGCACGTTTACGACACTCGGCCGCCAGCGCTCGGGTCAGGTCCTGAGACAGGAAAATATTCTGCTGCGACCAGCCGTGCTCGGCCAGGTCGTCGACGATTCGTAACAGCAGCGGGTGATCAGAGGATATTTGCATGTCGCGCATAGTATTCCTGCGCCCGAAAATCCGACAGAGCCGCGCAGCGGGTTGATACGAATTCTCGACAAGTACGGATGCCGCACGGAGAATAGTCGCCTGCTGACTGGAGTCCCTATGCGCCGTTTGCTTTTATCACTGCTGATGTTCTGCGTTTTGCCCGCCTGGGCAGACGGCCACGACCAGTTGTACAAGGTCGCCGGCTGGCCGGAACAACGCGCGCATTTCAACGACGCCCTCTCGGCTGCTCAGCAACGCTACCAGGGCAGCCTGCCTCCGGCGGTGTTTCAGGCACTGGTCAGTAACAGCAATCAGCGCTTTTCCCCCCAGGCCGTGGACCAGCGCGCCGAAACGCAATTGCGCAAGAACCTCGCCAACCCCAAACCCGCATTGACGTTTTTCCAATCGCCCCTGGGCAAGAAAATCGTCGCCGCCGAGTTGCTGGCGACCCGTCGCGACCAACTGGCGAAAAACGCCAAGGGCCTGCCGAAGATGCAGGCCAGCGACAGCCGCATGCTGATCATCGGCCATTTGGCACAAGCCCTGCCCGCTCGCGAGGCCGGCGCCGAAGTCAGCCTGGCGATTGCCGGGGTTGCCGCCGACAGCTTGAGCTCGATGATCCCGGGGTTGCTCGGTGCCGGTCAGGCCCAGGGCATGCTCAACGGCCAGCGCCAGCGCCTGATGGACCAGATCGGCAGCGATCTCAACAACACACTGCTGTATGTCTATCGCGACCTGTCGGACGACGAGCTGGAAGAGTTCGCGACCTTTGCCGAATCGGCAGAAGGCCAGGCTTATTATCAAGCGGCGCTGGCGGCGATTCGGGCGGGTTTGGCGGTGGGGCAGAGCAATTCGAACCTGACCCAGTGATATTCGTTTCCAAGTAGATCGCTTTCGCGGGCAAGCCCGCTCCCACAGGTTTTGCGGTGATCACAAAATTGTGGGTTGACTCAAAACACTGTGGGAGCGGGCTTGCCCCGGGCGGCGTTCCGACGATGGGGCCGGAACAGTCACTAAGAATTTCGGCCCTTGATCCGCCTGGTCAAAAACCCGAAATACTCCTGCCGCATCACCAACGTTTCATTCGCCAGATGATGCCGTGCCTCGGGCAGCATCAGCACCTGCGGCCGATCAAACTTGCCCCGCAACACTTCCAGGTTGTGCTCCCAATCCACCGTCATGTCAGCCTGCCCCTGCACGATCAGCGGCCGGCGGGGACTCATGGGGGCGGCCTCGATGCGTTTGATCCAGCGCGCCAGCGCGCCCACCCAGGCTGTCGGCAGGCGCAGCGGCTGCAACGGATCGGCCTGCAGGAACGGCAAAAAGGCCGGGTCGTTGGAGTTCTCGCTGAAGCGCCGGGCAATGGCTTTGACGAAAGGCTTGAGCAAGTAGTAACTCAACTGCGACCAACCCCACGCCCGCGGCCGCACCAGCGGCGACAGCAGAATCACCTGGCCCTGCGCCGGACTGTTCGCTCCTGCATTCAACACATGATCGATCACGATCGCCCCGCCGGTACTCTGACCGCACAGGTGCCAAGGTTGCGGCAAGTCGAGGGATTGCGCCTCGCGGAACAACCCTTGCAACGCGTCCTGATACTCGGCGAAATCCTTGATGCTCGCCCGCTCGCCACTGGACAAGCCATGGCCCGGCAAGTCGCAGGCAATCACCGCAAAGCCCTGATCCAGCGCCCACTCGATCACATGCCGGTAGAGCCCGGTGTGATCGTAGAAACCGTGGATCACAAACAGCGTCGCCTTCGCCTGCTCTGGCCACCAGAACTGGCTGACCAGTTCATAACCATCGACATCGAATCGCCCAAGACCGCTGCGCACCTGACGCGACGCAAAATCCAGCCCGTAGAACTGCTGGTAAGCCTGCGCTTGCGCCGACAACGGCTGCCCGGCCGCCAGCGGCAGCAAGCCTGCACGTAGAAGATCGGGGTCGAAAGTAGCCGGCATGGACGATTCCAGAGCGTGAAACGGACTTTATAGGCCTGCGATATTCTTCTGTCGCGGCAAGCATGGCAAGCTAGCCGGCCTTCGAGGACTGAACCGATGCGCCCGCCCTTTCGCACCACCCTGTTTGCCAGCCTGCTCGCCGTGGTGTGTGCCGGCGTGTTGTGGGCGGCCTACGACTGGTTCCAGGGGCGTTACCTGCGGGCGTTCAGCGAGCACACGGCGATGTTTTCCGGTGATCCGCTGCGCCTTCCCGAATCCCTCGCCGGCCCAGGCGCCATCCGTCTGGTGCATTTCTGGGACCCGGCCTGCCCGTGCAATGTCGGCAATCAACAACACCTGGCCGAACTGGTCGAGCGCTACGTACCCCATGGCGTGGAATTCTATGCCGTGCAAAAACCCGGTAGCCATGGCCAGTTGCCGAGCACCTTGAGCAGCCTCAAAACCATCGACATCCTGCCCGGCTCCGAGCAGATCCCCGCCAGCCCGGCCGTGGCGATCTGGGATCGCAGCGGCAAACTGGCGTACTTCGGCCCGTACAGCGAAGGCCTGACCTGCAACTCCAGCAACAGCTTTATCGAACCCATCCTGCAGGCGCTGGATGAAGGCCGCACAGTGAGTGCCACCCACACACTGGCCGTGGGTTGTTACTGCCCGTGGCCTGTCGATCCAGCGAAGCAGGGAAAGACGCGGTAATACGAATCCCTCCTACGGGCGATGCGCCAAATCGGCGCGCCGTGTTACACAGTGGCCCCTGGAATCACAATAAAAACAAGGAGTCGCCATGAAACGCAGCCTGACCGCTCTCGCTCTGTTGATCGTCGTGCTGGCCGCCGGAGCCGGCGGGTACCTCTACAGCAAGCAGCCGTCACGCCAGGGCATGGTGGAACTGCAACACCTGCAAGGCTCCGTCACCGTGCGCTACGACGAGCGTGGCGTCCCGCACATCCGCGCCGACAACGAAACCGACCTGTACCGCGCCCTCGGCTACGTGCATGCCCAAGACCGCCTGTTCCAGATGGAAGTCCTGCGTCGTTTGGCCCGTGGCGAACTGGCTGAAGTGCTCGGGCCGAAACTGCTCGACACCGACAAACTGATGCGCAGCCTGCGCATTCGCGAACGCGCCGAAACTTACCTGGCGAATCTCGACAAGCAGTCGCCTTCCTTCATCGCCATGCAAGCCTATCTGGACGGCATCAACCAGTATCAGGACAGCCACGCCAAACCCGTGGAGTTCGATGTGCTGGGAATTCCCAAGCGCCCATTCACCGCCCAGGACACCATCAGTATTGCCGGGTACATGGCCTACAGCTTTGCCGCGGCCTTTCGTACCGAACCCTTGCTGACATTCGTGCGCGATCAGCTGGGGCCCGACTACCTGAACGTCTTCGATCTCGACTGGCAACCAAAAGGCGTGCTCAACGGGCCCGCGCCCGCCTTGGCCAGTGCCGACTGGAAAGACCTCAACGCCCTCGCCCGCCTGAGCGAACAAGCCTTGGCTGACAACGGCCTGCCACAGTTCGAGGGCAGCAACGCCTGGGTCGTCGCGGGCAGCCGGACCCAAAGCGGCAAGCCGCTGCTGGCGGGTGATCCGCATATCCGTTTTTCCGCGCCATCGGTGTGGTACGAAGCGCAGCTCTCGGCGCCGGGCTTCGAACTCTACGGCCACTATCAGGCCCTGATGCCGTTCGCCTCCCTGGGCATGAACCACGACTTCGGCTGGAGCATCACCATGTTCCAGAACGACGACCTCGACCTGATCGCCGAGAAGGTCAACCCGGACAACCCCAACCAGGTCTGGTATCGCGGCAATTGGGTGGACATGACGACCAGCGAGCAGCAGATCGCGGTCAAAGGCCAGGCCCCGGTCACCCTGGTGCTGCGCCAGTCGCCTCACGGCCCGATCGTCAACGATGCCTTGGGCAACAGTGTCGGCAAAACGCCGATTGCCATGTGGTGGGCTTTTCTCGAAAGCCAGAACCCGATCCTGGAGGGCTTCTACCAGCTCAATCGCGCCGACACACTGACCAAGGCCCGCGGTGCCGCAGCAAAAATCCAGGCCCCGGGCCTGAATGTTGTCTGGGCCAATGCCAAGGGTGACATCGGCTGGTGGGCAGCGGCGCAATTGCCTAAACGCTCGGCGGGTGTACGCCCGTGGTTCATCCTCGACGGCAGCACCGCCGAGGCGGACAAGGACGGCTTCTACCCGTTCAGCACCAACCCCCAGGAAGAAAACCCCGCGCGGGGCTACATCGTCTCGGCCAACTTCCAGCCGGTATCACCGACCGGCATGGAGATTCCCGGTTATTACAACCTTGCCGATCGTGGCCAGCAGCTCAATCGCCAGCTCAGCGACAAAGCCATCAAGTGGGACCTGGAAAACAGCCAGAAGCTGCAACTGGGTACCACCACCGCCTACGGCCCGCGCTTGCTGGCACCGCTGTTGCCGGTGTTGCGCGAAGTGGTGAAGGATCCCGCCGAACTCAAACTGGTGGAGCAACTGGCCCAGTGGAAAGGCGATTACCCGCTCGACTCGACCAGCGCCACGCTGTTCAACCAGTTCCTGTTCAACCTGACTGACGTGACGATGCGCGATGAGCTGGGTAACGACTTCTTCGAAACGCTGCTCTCGACCCGGGTGATCGACGCCGCGCTCCCCCGCCTGGCCGCTACTGCCGATTCACCGTGGTGGGACAACCGCAGCACCCTCGGCAAGGAAACCCGTGCCGACACGGTCAAGGCAGCCTGGCAAGCCAGCATCGCGCACCTCAAGAGCACCCTCGGCGCAGACGCCTGGCAATGGCAGTGGGGCAGCGCGCACACGCTGACCCATGGCCATCCGCTGGGGCAGCAAAAGCCGCTGGACCTGATCTTCAATGTCGGCCCTTTCGCCGCACCCGGCAGCCATGAAGTGCCGAACAACCTCTCGGCGAAAATCGGCCCGGCTCCGTGGCCTGTCACCTACGGCCCTTCGACCCGACGCCTGGTCGACTTCGCTGACCCGGCCCACAGTCTGACCGTCAACCCGGTTGGCCAGAGCGGCGTGCTGTTCGACCGTCATTTCGACGATCAGGCCGAAGCCTATATCGAAGGGGTTTACTACCAGGCGCATGTCAATGATGAAGAAGTCACGGCCAATACCCGCAGCACTTTGAAGCTGCTGCCGGCGCGGGCTGCGCAGTAGATCTTCGCCGGTCGGGCCGGCCTCTTCGCGGGCAAGCCCGCTCCTACAGGGTTCTGTGTCGAACACAAATTTTGTGAACACCAGAGAAACCTGTGGGAGCGGGCTTGCCCGCGATGAGGCCCGAATGAACAACACAAGGCTTCAAACCATCGCCGCAAAGTTCAGCCGGAACTGGTGAGGTGTCACCCCCAGCCTGCGATTGAACACACTGCGCATGTGCTGGGCATCGCGAAAACCGCATTGATAGGCCACAGTCTTGAGCGGCGCACGAGTGCTTTCGAGCATCACTCGCGCCGCATCGACCCGCGCGCGTTCGACGAACTCGGCCGGGGTGATTTTCGCTTCCCTGGCAAACACCCGGGAAAAATTGCGCGCGCTCATGTTGGCGGCGTTGGCCAGATCAGCAATGGTCAAGTCACCGGTCAGATTGGCCAACACGTAATGCTGGACCATCGCCACTGCCGAGGTCGGTTCGGCGTGGGGCGTGAGGAACGGGCTGAACTGCGATTGCCCGCCCGAACGCTGGGTGAACACTACCAGCCGCTTGGCGACATTCAGCGCCACTTCCGGCCCGTGATCCCGCCCCAGCAGGTACAAAGACAGATCAATCCCTGCCGTGACCCCGGCCGAGGTGAACAACTCCCCGTCTTCTACGTAAAGGCGATCCGCTTCAACCCGGGACGAAGGGCACAGCGCCGCCAGATCCGCTGCGTCCTGCCAATGCGTGGTGACTGTGCGCCCCTCCAGCAACCCCGCCCGGGCGAGCATGAACGCCCCATTGCAGATCGAACCAAAACGCCTGGCCCGCGCACAGGCATCGCGCAACCAGCCATCGAACGCGGCGCCAAAATCCATGAACGGCAACTGCGGACCACCGGCAACCAACAGCAGGTCATAGGCCTGTAACGCATCGTTGAAATGCCGATGGGCGTTCAGCGCCAGACCGTTGGAACACGCCATCACCCCACGCTCCACGCCGATCACCTCCAGCCGATAGTGATCCTCGGGCGCGAGGAAACGATTGGCCTCGGCAAACACATCCATGGGACCGGTGACGTCCAGCGACTGGACGCCGGCGAACACCACGATGGCGACGGTTTTACTCATGACGTGAATCGCCTCCTGTGGATCTGATTGCACCGTTCCCTGTAGGAGCGAGCTCGCTCGCGATGTACGCAAGAGCGCCGCGTACATCCAGGCAGCCCACGTCATCGTTGACGTCCATCGCGAGCAAGCTCGCTCCTACAGGGTCTGCATGCACCCTATCCAATACCCGCCCAACAAGCGAGGCTGGCGCGATATGCACGCTCATTGGCCGGGATCGCAGCCATGGATCGATTGTCCGGCTTCGGGGGCCGGAACAGACTGAAACCCTCAGCGCCAACAGGGCGTTCACGACGAGGAAAACCCCATGAGCACCACCATCGCCGGCATCAGGATCCCCGACAGCGCATTGGCCAGGGCCACCACCGAATACATCCGCGACATCGAATCGGACCTGCTCTACCACCACTCGCGCCGGGTCTTCCTGTTCGGCGCACTGAGCGGTGAGCGCAAGCAACTGGCCTACAACCCGGAGTTGCTGTACGTCGGGGCAATGTTCCATGACCTGGGCCTGGTGGAGGGTCATCGCAGTGACAACGAGCGCTTCGAAGTCGATGGGGCCAACGCCGCAGCGGCATTCCTCAAACCATACGGACTGAGTGATGACGATATCGAACAGGTCTGGCTATCGATTGCCCTGCACACCACACCGGGTGTGCCTCGGCACTTGCGGCCCACCGTGGCGCTGGTAACGGCGGGTGTCGAGATGGACGTGCTGGGCATGGACTACGCGGCGTTCTCCGCCGTGCAGCGCGAAGCTGTGGTGCATGCGCATCCACGGGGCGAGGGATTCAAGGAATGCATCATCTGCGCGTTTGCCGACGGCTTGCGCCACCGTCCGCACACCACCTTCGGTAATGTGAAGACCGACGTGCTGGTGGATCAGGAGCCGGGGTTCAAACCGATGAACTTCGTCGAGGTCATCCGCAAATCACCCTGGACCGCCTAAACACCAAAAAAACCTGTGGGAGCGGGCTTGCCCGCGATTAGGGCATCACATTCAACATAGATGTTGACTGTCAGTCCGCTATCGCGGGCAAGCCCGCTCCCACTGGGATCTGGGTTGGTCACGGAATTGTGGCCAACCCGACTTCAGACTCAAGCCGCTTCCGGTGCCTGCGCGCGACGCACGTCCGGTTGCTTCCACGAATCGGCTGCCGCTTCTTCGATCGCTTGCTGGATCGCACGCTTGCGGCTTTCTTCGGCACGACGGCTGAAGAACCAGACCATGAAAGTCACGATCGACACTGCCAGCAGAATCAGGCTGGCCACGGCATTGATCTCGGGTTTGACCCCCAGACGCACCGCCGAGAACACTTCCATCGGCAGGGTCGTGGAACCCGGGCCCGACACGAAGCTCGCCAGCACCAGGTCATCCAGCGACAGGGCGAACGACATCATGCCGCCGGCCGCCAGCGATGGGGCGATCATCGGGATGGTGATCAGGAAGAACACCTTCCACGGTTTCGCGCCCAGGTCCATGGCCGCCTCTTCGATGGACAGGTCCAGCTCACGCAAGCGCGCCGAGACCACCACCGCCACATAGGCCGCGCAGAACGTGGTGTGGGCGATCCAGATGGTGACGATGCCGCGTTCCTGCGGCCAGCCGATCATCTGCGCCATGGCCACGAACAGCAGTAGCAGCGACAGGCCGGTGATCACCTCCGGCATCACCAGCGGCGCGGTGACCAGGCCACCGAACAGGGTGCGGCCCTTGAAGCGTGTAATACGCGTCAGGACGAACGCCGCTAATGTACCCAGTGCCACCGCCGCCACCGCCGTGTAGCAGGCGATTTCCAGCGAACGTACCACCGACCCCATCAGTTGGGTGTTATCGAGCAGGCCGACGTACCACTTGATCGACCAGCCACCCCACACCGTCACCAGCTTCGAGGCGTTGAACGAGTAGATCACCAGGATCAGCATCGGCAGGTAGATGAACAACAGACCCAGTACCAGCATCAGGCTGGAGAAACGGAAGCGCTTCATTCTTTACCCTCCATTTCCTTGGCCTGACTGCGGTTGAACAGGATGATCGGCACAATCAGGATCGCCAGCATCACCACCGCCAGGGCAGACGCCACCGGCCAGTCACGGTTGTTGAAGAACTCTTGCCAGAGCACTTTACCGATCATCAGGGTTTCCGGGCCGCCGAGCAGTTCCGGAATCACGAACTCGCCCACCACCGGGATGAACACCAGCATGCAGCCGGCGATGATGCCGTTTTTCGACAGCGGCACGGTGATTTTCCAGAAGCTGTTGAACGTGCTCGAACCCAGGTCCGATGCGGCTTCCAGCAGGCTCTGGTCATGCTTCACCAGGTTGGCGTACAGCGGCAGGATCATGAACGGCAGGTAGGAATAAACCACGCCGATGTAGACCGCCAGGTTGGTGTTGAGGATCTGCAGCGGTTCGTCGATCCAGCCCATGCTCATCAGGAAACCATTGAGCAGGCCGTTGTTGCTGAGGATACCCATCCACGCATAGACGCGGATCAGGATCGCGGTCCAGGTCGGCATCATGATCAGCAGCACCAGCACCGTCTGCACTTCCTTGCGGGCAACGGAAATGCCGTAGGCCATCGGGTAACCGATCAACAGGCAGAGGATGGTGCTGAAAAGCGCCATCTTCAACGAGCCGAGGTAAGCGGCGATGTACAGTTCGTCACCGCCCAGCATCGCGTAGTTGCCCAGGTTCAGCAGCAACTGCAGCTTCTGCTCGGCGTAGCTGTAGATTTCGGTGTACGGCGGAATGGCCACGTCTGCTTCGGCGAAGCTGATCTTCAGGACGATGAAGAACGGCAGCATGAAGAACAGGAACAGCCAGATGAATGGAATGCCGATGACCATCTGACGGCCACCGGGAATTATTCGATTGAGACGGCGTTTTAATTTGCGCATGTTCATGAGCGAAGTACCACGCCGCTGTCGTCTTCCCACCACACGTAGACCTGATCACCCCAGGTCGGACGCGTGCCACGGCGTTCGGCGTTGGCCACGAACGACTGCACCAGCTTGCCGCTTGGCAGTTCGACGTAGAACACCGAGTGGCCGCCGAGGTAGGCGATGTCATGCACCTTGCCGCTCGACCAGTTGTACTCGCAAGTCGGCATGTCAGCGGTGACCAGCAGTTTTTCCGGACGGATCGCGTAGGTGACCGACTTGTCCTGCACCGAGGTGCTGATGCCGTGGCCGACGTAGATCTGCCGGTCCAGGTCCTTGCAGGTGATGGTTGCGTGGCCTTCGGCGTCTTCGATCACTTCGCCTTCGAAGATGTTCACGTTACCGATGAATTCGCAGACCAGGCGGCTGGTCGGGGTTTCGTAGATGTCGATCGGGCTGCCGATCTGGGCGATCCAGCCCAGGTGCATGATCGCGATGCGCTCGGCCATGGTCATGGCCTCTTCCTGGTCGTGGGTCACCATGACGCAGGTTACGCCGACGCGCTCGATGATCTCCACCAGCTCCAGCTGCATCTGCGAACGCAGTTTCTTGTCCAGCGCGCCCATCGGTTCGTCGAGCAGCAGCAGCTTCGGTCGCTTGGCCAGGGAACGGGCCAGGGCCACACGCTGACGCTGGCCGCCGGACAACTGATGCGGCTTGCGCTTGGCGTACTGGCTCATCTGTACCAGCTTGAGCATTTCGGCCACGCGGGCGTCGATTTCAGCGTTCGGGATCTTGTCCTGCTTGAGGCCGAAGGCGATGTTCTGCGCTACGGTCATATGCGGGAACAAGGCATAGGACTGGAACATCATGTTGATCGGCCGCTCGTAGGGCGGCATGTCAGTGATGTCTACGCCATCGAGGAAAATCCGCCCCTCCGTAGGCCGTTCGAAACCTGCGAGCATGCGCAGCAAAGTGGATTTGCCCGATCCCGAACCGCCGAGCAGGGCGAAGATTTCGCCTTTCTTGATTTCCAGGGACACATCGTCCACGGCAATCGTCTCGTCGAACTTCTTCGTGACCCGGTCGATTTTGACCAGCACCTGTTTAGGTTGCTGGTCGCCCTCGAGGGCTTTCTTATAGGCGCCGGAGGCAACTGCCATTTACGAAACTCCCGAAAAAAAAGAGTGCAGTTCGCTCAAGGTGAGCCAACCTTGGATAGTCTGAGCCTTGAAACTACTTACCCGACTTGACCGTGGTCCAGCTGCGGGTCATCAAGCGTTGAATCTTCGGTGGTAACTCGACGGACACGTAGGTCTTGTCGAGTACCTCTTGCGGTGGGTAAACCGCTTCGTCGGTGCGAATGGACTGTTCCATCAGTTTGTCCGACCCCGGGTTAGGGTTGGCATAGCCGACGTAATCACTGACCTGGGCGATAACCTCAGGCTTCAGCAAATAGTTGATGAAGGCGTGGGCCTGTTTCGCGTTTGCCGAGTCCTTCGGAATCGCCAGCATGTCGAACCAGAGTGCGCCGCCTTCTTTCGGAATGGCGTAGGCGATGTTGATACCTTTCTTGGCTTCCTTGGCACGGTTGCGGGCCTGGAAGATGTCGCCAGAGAACCCGACCGCCACACAGATATCGCCGTTAGCCAGGTCGGTGATGTACTTGGACGAGTTGAAGTAGGTGACGTAGGGCCGCACGGCCAGCAACTTGGCGGTCGCCTTCTTGTAGTCTTCCTCGTTGGTGCTGTTGGCATTCAGGCCCATGTAGTTAAGGACCGTCGGCATCATCTCATCAGCGGAATCGAGGAACGCCACGCCGCATTTGTGCAGCTTCTTGATGTTCTCAGGCTCGAACAGCATGCTCCAGGAATCAATCTTGTCGACGCCCAGCACAGCCTTGATCTTGTCGACGTTGTAACCGATGCCGTTGGTGCCCCACAGGTACGGCACGGCGTACAGGTTGCCCGGATCGTTCTGCTCCAGACGCTTGAGCAGCACCGGGTCGAGGTTCGAGTAATTCGGCAACTGCGACTTGTCGAGCTTCTGGAAAGCACCGGCCTTGATCTGCTTCCCGAGGAAGTGATTCGACGGTACGACCACGTCATAGCCGGTATGCCCGGCCAGCAACTTGCCTTCCAGGGTTTCGTTAGAGTCGAAGACGTCATAGACCGGCTTGATTCCGGTCTCTTTCTGGAAGTCGGCCAGGGTGGTCTCGCCGATGTAATCCGACCAGTTATAAATATGCACAGTGCTGGCGGCCTGGACACTGACAGCAATTGTCAGCCCTGCGCCCACCAGCACGGCATTGCGCAACAAAGAAAAAACAGGCAAGTGGAGGTCCTCTAAAATTAGTTGGGCCCAAGTTGCCCCGCGTTACATGACAACCGTGGTTGCCCGGCAACAAAACCGGCGCGCAACTTACCCTCGAAAAACCGTTCCAGCAAACTTTATGCAGATCCTTGTAGGAGCGAGCCTGCTCGCGATGGTCGTCAACGATAACGCGTGGTGCCTGACACCCCGCAGCGTTCCGATTTTTTTCGCGAGCAGGCTCGCTCCTACAGGGCGTATTTCTTATTTACCGGACTTGATCTTGGTCCAGCTGCGGGTCATTTCACGCTGGGTCGCCGCTGGCAGGTCGGCGATGGCATACAACTTGGCCTGCACATCGGCTGGCGGGTAGATGCCTGGATCGCTGGTGATGTCTTTTTCTACCAGAGCGGTTGCAGCGGCGTTACCGTTCGGGAAGCGTACGGCGTTGGTGATACCGGCCATGACTTCAGGCTTCTGCAGGAAGGTCATGAACTTGTAGGCGCCCTGAACGTTCTCGGCATCCTTGGGAATCGCGACCATGTCGAAGAAGCTGCCAGCGCCTTCTTTCGGAATGGCATAGCTGACTTTGACCTTGTCACCCGCCTCTGAGGCACGGGACTTGGCCTGCTGAACGTCACCCGAGTAGCCAACCGCTACGCAGATGTTGCCGTTGGCCAGGTCCGAGATGTACTTGGAGGAGTGGAAGTAGGTGATCGAAGGACGAATCTTGAGGAACAGGTCCTCGGCTTTCTTGATGTCTTCTTTCTTCTGGCTGTCGGTTGGCAGGCCCAGGTAGTGCAACGCGACCGGGAGCATTTCGGTCGGCGAATCGAGGAAACTCACACCGCAACCCTTGAGCTTGGCGATGTTTTCCGGCTTGAGCAGTACGTCCCAGGAGTCGATGGTGTCGACGCCCAACGCAGCCTTGACCTTCTCAGGGTTGTAACCGATGCCGATCGAGCCCCACATGTACGGGAAGGCGTGCTTGTTACCAGGGTCACTGACCGAAACGGCCTTGAGCAGATCCTGGTTCAGGTTTTTCCAGTTAGGCAGCTTGGACTGGTCCAGCTCCTGATATACGCCAGCCTTGATCTGCTTGGCCAGGAAGTTGTTCGACGGCACGACCACGTCGTAGCCGGACTTGCCCGCCAGCAGCTTGGCTTCCAGGGTCTCGTTGCTGTCGAATACGTCGTAAACGACCTTGATCCCCGATTCTTTCTCGAAGTTCGCGATGGTGTCCGGAGCGATGTAGTCGGACCAGTTGTAGACGTGCAATACCTTGTCGTCCGCCTGAACCGCACCCGCCATCATGCCCGCGACGGACAGGGCGAGAAGAGTCTTGCCAGCAAGCTTTTTACCTAATGCCTTCATGCGTCATGCTCCAAATTTTTCTTTTTTGAACCACTTTGTTCAGCGGCCGAACCCGGGCAACTGGAACTGCGGCTAGTCTGGCAAGATCCGAGACGATCTTTCAAGAAAAGACCGGTCTTTGTGACAGCTTTGAGCGAGAGCGCCGCAGCTCTCTCGCTCTGAGCCTAGCACTTAGCCCTGCAATGCACTCAGGGTCAGGTCAAGGCACTTGCGAGCCTTGGTCACCAGCTCATCGATTTCCGCCGGCGTGATCACCAGTGGCGGAGCGATGATCATGGTATCGCCGACTGCGCGCATGATCAGGCCATTGTCGAAGCAGAACTGACGGCAGATCATGCCGACGCCCTTGCCCTCGTAACGCTTGCGAGTGGCCTTGTCCTGGACCAGTTCGATGGCCCCCAACAGCCCTACCCCACGAACTTCACCCACCAGCGGGTGATCGTTCAGTTCCCGCAGACGCTTTTGCAAATACGGTGCCGTTTCGGACTTCACACGCTCGACAATTTTTTCGTCGCGCAGGATACGGATGTTTTCCAGACCCACAGCCGCCGCCACCGGGTGCCCGGAGTAGGTGAAACCGTGGTTGAAGTCGCCGCCCTCATTGAGCACGTCCACCACTTCGTCACGCACAATCAGGCCACCCATCGGGATGTAGCCCGAAGTCAGGCCCTTGGCGATGGTCATCATGTCGGGCTTGAGGCCGTAGAAATCGGTACCGAACCACTCGCCGGTACGGCCGAAACCGCAAATCACTTCGTCAGCCACGAACAGGATGTCGTACTTGGCGAGGATTTCCTTGATGCGCGGCCAGTAAGTCTCTGGCGGAATGATCACGCCGCCGGCGCCCTGGATCGGCTCGGCAATAAAGGCACCGACGTTGTCGACGCCGACTTCCAGAATCTTTTCTTCCAGCTGGTTGGCCGCCCACACACCGAATTCTTCCGGGGTCATGTCGCCGCCTTCGCCGAACCAGTACGGCTGGGCAATGTGGACGATGCCCGGGATCGGCAAGTCGCCCTGTTCGTGCATATATGTCATGCCACCCAGGCTCGCGCCGGCCACGGTGGAACCGTGATAGCCGTTCTTGCGGCTGATGATGACTTTCTTGTTCGGCTGGCCCTTGATCGCCCAGTAGTGACGGACCATACGCAGCATGGTGTCGTTGCCTTCAGAGCCGGAACCGGTGAAGAACACATGGTTCATGCCTTGCGGCGCGATGTCGGCGATGGCCTTGGCCAGCTCCAGTACCGGCGGGTGTGCCGTCTGGAAGAACAGGTTGTAGTAAGGCAGCTCGCGCATCTGTTTGCTGGCGGCATCGGCCAGTTCATCGCGACCATAACCAATCGCGACACACCACAGGCCGGCCATACCGTCGAGGATCTTGTTGCCTTCGCTGTCCCAGAGGTAAACGCCCTTGGCGTTGGTGATGATCCGCGGGCCTTTCTCTTTCAGCTGCTTGAAGTCGCTGAACGGAGCCAGGTGGTGATCACTGCTCAAGGTTTGCCATTCACGGGTTTGCGGATTGTTGCTGGTCATACGAATCTCCTAAAAAAATCAGGTGAAAGCACCGCCAAGCAACGGCGGCGCCCGGCGTATCAGACGGCAAAGAGCAGGAATTCCCTTTCCCACGAACTGATGACGCGCTTGAAGTTTTCATGCTCGGCCCGCTTGACCGCGACGTAGCCAGTGATGAAATTTTTGCCCAGGTACTTCTCGATGGTTGAACTGTGTTCCATGCGTTCCAGCGCATCTTCGATGGTCAGCGGCAGGCGCAGGTTGCGACGTTCATAGCCGCGACCCACCACCGGCGCGCTCGGGTTCAGGCCTTCGACCATGCCGATGTAACCGCAGAGCAGGCTCGCGGCAATCGCCAGGTACGGGTTGGCATCGGCGCCCGGCAGGCGGTTTTCCACCCGACGGTTTTGCGGCCCCGCATCCGGTACCCGCAGGCCCACCGTGCGGTTTTCTTCGCCCCACTCCACGTTCACCGGTGCCGAAGTGTCCGGCAGGAAGCGGCGGAACGAGTTCACGTTCGGGGCGAACAGCGGCAACAGCTCGGGAATGAGTTTCTGCAGGCCACCGATGTGGTGCAGGAACAACTGGCTCATGGTCCCGTCGTCGTTGGAGAAGATGTTCTTGCCCGTCTCGATGTCGATGATGCTCTGGTGCAAGTGCATGGCACTTCCCGGCTCGCCGGTCATCGGCTTGGCCATGAAGGTCGCGGCGACGTTGTGCTTGAGCGCGGCCTCGCGCATGGTGCGCTTGAACACCAGGATCTGGTCGGCCAGGGACAGGGCATCGCCGTGACGGAAGTTGATTTCCATCTGCGCCGTGCCGTCCTCGTGGATCAGCGTGTCGAGGTCCAGATCCTGCAGTTCGCACCAGTCGTAGACGTCTTCGAACAACGGATCGAACTCGTTCGCCGCTTCAATGGAGAACGACTGACGACCGGTTTCCGGGCGACCGGAGCGGCCGACCGGCGGCTGCAACGGATAGTCCGGGTCGTCACTGCGCTTGGTCAGGTAGAACTCCATTTCCGGCGCCACGATCGGTTGCCAGCCTTTGTCGGCATAGAGTCTCAGGACTTTCTTGAGCACGTTGCGCGGTGACAGCTCGATCGGGTTGCCTTGCTTGTCGTAGGTATCGTGGATGACGATGGCGGTCGGCTCGATGGCCCACGGCACCACGTAAACGGCGTCGGCGTCCGGCTTGCAGACCATGTCGATGTCGGCCGGGTCGAGCAGTTCGTAATAGATGTCGTCTTCGACGTAATCGCCGGTCACGGTCTGCAGCAGTACGCTTTCTGGCAGGCGCATGCCCTTTTCGGCGATGAATTTGTTGGTCGGCGAAATCTTGCCCCGGGTAATCCCGGTCAAGTCGGCGATCATGCATTCGACTTCTGTGATCTTGTGGTTTTTCAACCAATCGGTGAGCTGGTCGAGGTTGTTACTCATAAATGCCTCTAGGCTTGAGTTGTCTGACCCTTTTAAGGTCAGGCGCTGATTGACGCATCGGCGTCGCGTTGTAGAGCGTTCCTGCGGCAGATTATCGTGTTTGCCAACACTGCTGCAGAGGCCGGGCGTGCAGAATCGCGAGCGGTGCCCTGAACGATGGTCAAGCCGCTATTGTGAATCGGTTCTATATTGAATGGAGTAACCGTAATGGGGGTGCCACCGCGACCGTCCAGAATAACGGACGGGGACAGGTGCTCTGTCAGGGATGGGAGTATCACCGGCAGGCCTGCAACGATCGAGGCCATGGCGCGGACGTACGTGTCGCCACTTTTGTGGCAAGCATGCCGACCGAGCTGTCTTGAGCAGTCGGTGACGCCGATTATCGGCAGGCGAGACATGAAGCACCCCGGTATTATTGCTGTTATGGGTTTGATTCGAGCTTAGCCTTGTTCATTTTTTTACACAACACCCCCGTAAAAAATACAACACGGCCCGCTCAAGCTCGCGGCCGCCGCCGCGTCCAGCGGATTAAAAACGCCCTAAAGTGCCTCAAAAAAGCCACACGAGCGCTTTTTTAGGGCAAAAAAGGCCTCGCTTGACTTCGGCAGGCCGTTCGGGTTGACTGGAATCTGAAAAGATCAATGATTGATATTTTTAACAACAAAGGTGTTGCATCATGTCGGTACCCCCGCGTGCCGTTCAGCTTAACGAAGCGAACGCGTTCCTTAAGGAACATCCTGAGGTTCTGTACGTTGACCTTCTGATTGCGGATATGAATGGTGTGGTGCGCGGCAAGCGCATCGAACGCACCAGCCTCCACAAGGTTTACGAGAAAGGCATCAACCTGCCGGCCTCTCTATTTGCTCTGGATATCAATGGTTCGACGGTGGAAAGCACCGGCCTGGGCCTGGACATCGGCGACGCCGATCGAATCTGCTATCCAATCCCCGATACCCTGTGCAATGAACCATGGCAGAAGCGCCCTACCGCGCAACTGTTGATGACCATGCACGAACTCGAAGGTGAGCCATTCTTCGCCGACCCGCGAGAAGTGCTGGCCAATGTGGTGCGCAAGTTCGACGAAATGGGCCTGACCATCTGCGCCGCGTTCGAACTGGAGTTCTACCTGATCGACCAGGAGAACGTGAACGGTCGTCCGCAACCGCCTCGCTCGCCGGTTTCCGGCAAACGTCCGCACTCGACACAGGTCTACCTGATCGATGACCTCGACGAATACGTCGACTGCCTCCAGGACATTCTGGAAGGTGCCAAGGAGCAAGGCATCCCGGCCGACGCCATCGTCAAGGAAAGTGCCCCGGCGCAGTTCGAAGTGAACCTGCACCATGTGGCTGACCCGATCAAGGCCTGCGACTACGCGGTCCTGCTCAAGCGTCTGATCAAGAACATCGCCTACGACCATGAAATGGACACCACCTTCATGGCCAAGCCGTATCCAGGTCAGGCGGGCAATGGTCTGCACGTCCATATCTCGATTCTTGATAAAGATGGCAAGAACATTTTTGCCAGCGAGGATCCCGAGCAGAACGCCGCACTGCGTCACGCGATCGGCGGTGTGCTCGAGACCCTGCCGGCGCAGATGGCTTTCCTCTGCCCGAACGTCAACTCCTACCGTCGTTTCGGCGCGCAGTTCTATGTGCCGAACTCGCCAAGCTGGGGCCTGGACAACCGCACCGTGGCCCTGCGCGTTCCAACCGGCTCCGCCGACGCCGTGCGTCTGGAACACCGCGTGGCCGGCGCCGATGCCAACCCGTACCTGCTGATGGCTTCGGTCCTGGCAGGCGTGCACCACGGTCTGGTCAACAAGATCGAACCTGGCGCTCCGGTGGAAGGCAACAGCTATGAGCAGAACGAGCAGAGCCTGCCGAACAACCTGCGCGATGCCCTGCGCGAGCTGGACGACAGCGAAGTCATGGCCAAGTACATCGATCCGAAATACATCGATATTTTCGTGGCCTGTAAAGAGAGCGAGCTGGAGGAGTTCGAACACTCCATCTCTGACCTCGAGTACAACTGGTACCTGCATACCGTGTAAACGGCTGCAGTAAAAAAACGCCGCCGGCCTCACAGCCTGCGGCGTTTTTTTTGCTCGCGAATTGTTATGGAATGCTTACGACCGAAAACCAAGGAAAATCCCTACGGATTCGTCAGACACTGACGACATCTGCACCCTGACCACCACCTCACACTCCGGACACCGGGACTCTTCCCGTTTTCCTGACTACGCATGAGAACAAACATGAAAAAACAGCTATTGGGTACAGCCATGACTCTGACCTTCGCCGGTTTGTGCTCGACCGCCTGGGCAACCGCCGGCGACACGGCCCCATGGAGCTATTCCGCCCCCACCGGTCCACACAACTGGGGGGAACTGAAGAGCGAGTACAGCCTCTGCTCGTCTGGCCAAACACAGTCGCCCATCGATATTCGTGACGCGGTCAAGACTGACGCCAAGATGCTGAACGTTGCTTATCAGCCAAGCAAAGCCACTGTGTCGAACAACGGCCACACCATTCAGGTAACGCCGGTCGATGCCGGAGGCATCACCCTGGAATCCGGTCACTACTCATTCGTGCAAATGCATTTTCATACGCCAAGTGAAGAAATGATCCAGGGGCGCACCTATCCTCTGGACGCGCATCTGGTTCACCGCAACGCTGCAGGAGAACTGGCCGTGGTGGCCTTGCTGTTTGAAGAGGGTGCACACAACCCGACCCTGGAGCCAATCCTGGCAGCCATGCCAAAAAATGCGGGCGGCACTGCGAACCTGGAAGCGATGAACGTTGCGCAGCTATTACCTGCAAACCACAACGCCTATTCCTACATGGGCTCCCTGACAACCCCTCCTTGTACCGAAGGCGTTCGCTGGAATGTGCTGACCACTGCGGTGCAACTGTCGCGAGCGCAATTGGAGGCTTTCCAGGCGCTCTATCCGATGAATGCACGCCCGGTTCAACCCTTGAACGGTCGAAGTGTGCACGTCGGTGGCTAAACAGCCCTGACAGTTGATTCGGGCAGCGGTGCCCATACAGACAAGGTGCCACCCGCCTCGTACAATGCCCGCTGCCCCGCAGGAGACATCCATGACACGCGTTGCCAGCCCCCGCAAACCCCGCGCCCGCAGCCAGGCGCGGATCGACTCGATACTCGATGCGGCCCGCACGCTGTTGGCCGCCGAGGGCGTGGCCAGTCTGTCGATCTACAGCGTCGCCGAGCGCGCGGAGATTCCGCCCTCCTCGGTCTACCATTTCTTCGCCAGCGTGCCGGCCTTGCTTGAAGCCTTGACCGCCGACATCCACGCCGCGTTCCGCGCCTGCCTGCAAGCCCCCATCGATCACCATGCCTTGAACGGCTGGCGCGATCTGTCGCGACTGGTAGAACAACGCATGCTGGACATCTACGCAGAGGACGCTGCCGCCCGCCAACTCATCCTGGCCCAGCACGGCCTGACCGAAGTCACCCAGGCCGACCGCCAGCACGACATCGAACTGGGCGACCTGATGCACAAACTGTTCGACCAACACTTCGAACTGCCGACATTGCCGAGTGATGTCGATGTGTTCGCCCTGGCCATGGAACTGGGCGACCGGGTGTATGCGCGCTCGGTGCAGCAGCACGGGCAGATTACACCGCGCATGGCCGAGGAAGGGATGCGGGTGTTTGATGCTTACATCGGGTTGTATTTGCCGCCCTATTTGCCCAAGCGGACTCTCTAGCACGTTCTTTGGCCTCATCGCGGGCAAGCCCGCTCCCACAGGTTTATTGGTCGAAAACAAACTCTGTGTTCACTGGAGATCCTTGTGGGAGCGGGCTTGCCCGCGATGGCCGCGCCACTTATCCCAAGACAGGCACACATGGAAAAACCCCGAAGGGCTCAAACCCTTCGGGGTTGTTGTTTGCGCGCACGGCTTACAACTTGGCGATCGACACCTCGGTGGATTTCACGAACGCGATCACTTCACTGCCGACCGCCAGTTCCAGCTCTTTCACCGAACGTGTGGTGATCACCGAAGTGACGATGCCGGATGCGGTCTGCACGTCGATTTCCGACAGCACGTCACCGAGGACGATTTCCTTGATGGAGCCTTTGAACTGGTTACGAACGTTGATGGCTTTGATAGTCATGATGTTGATTCCTGTCGTGGGATAAGACTTGAGTTATTGAGCCCAGCGCAATTGCGTAGGCAAGGGTGAAACAGGTTCCGGTTCCGGCGGCTGGCCGGGCAGCGCCAGCACGCGATTGAGCACTTCGGTTTCCAGCGCCGCCAGCCGATGGGAGCCACGGACCCGGGGGCGCGGCAGTTCGACGTGCAGGTCGAGACCGACTTCGCCCTCTTCGATCAGGATCACCCGATCGGCAATCGCCACCGCTTCGCTGACGTCGTGGGTGACCAGCAACACGGTGAAGCCATGCTGTTGCCAGAGCCGTTCGATCAGTTGCTGCATTTCAATTCGGGTCAGGGCATCCAGCGCGCCCAAGGGTTCGTCGAGCAACAGCAGGCGCGGCTGGTGAATCAATGCACGGGCCAACGCCACGCGTTGCTTCTGTCCACCGGACAGTGCTGCCGGCCACTCGTGGGCGCGATCGGCCAGACCCACTGCTTCCAGAGCTTGCAACGCTTGCGGCTTCCAGTTGCCCTTGAGGCCAAGACCGACGTTGTCGATGATCTTTTTCCACGGCAGCAGACGCGCTTCCTGGAACATCAGCCGCGTGTCCTCCCGCGCCTCACTCAGTGGCGCGGCACCGGCCAGCAATTCACCGCCCGTTGGCTGGTCGAGACCGGCGAGCAAGCGCAACAAGGTACTTTTGCCGCAACCACTGCGGCCCACCACGGCGACAAACTGGCCGGCCGGAATGTGCAGGTCGATCTCACGCAGCACCTGCCGCGCACCAAAGGTTTTTTGCAGCTTGCGCACCGCCAGCGGAATCCCGCGCAGCAGGCGTGGAGGTTGCTCTTCGATCATGCCGCACCTCCCTTGGCAACCTGATACGCCGGGTGCCAGCGCAGCCAAACACGCTCAAGTCCACGGGCCGCCAGGTCGGCCAGCTTGCCGAGCACCGCGTACAACAGAATCGCCAGCACCACCACGTCAGTCTGCAAAAACTCCCGGGCATTCATGGCCAGGTAGCCGATGCCGGAATTCGCGGAAATGGTTTCCGCGACGATCAACGTCAACCACATGAAGCCCAGGGCGAAACGCACGCCGACCAGAATCGAAGGCAGCGCCCCTGGCAGAATCACCTGCCAGAACAGACTGAAACCGGTCAGGCCATAGCTACGCGACATCTCCACCAGCGCCGGGTCGACATTACGGATGCCGTGATAGGTGTTGAGGTAAATCGGGAACAACGTGCCCAGCGCCACCAGGAAAATCTTCGCCGACTCGTCGATGCCGAACCATAGAATCACCAGCGGAATCAGCGCCAAGTGCGGCACGTTGCGGATCATCTGCACCGAACTGTCGAGCAGGCGCTCGCCCCACTTCGACAGGCCGGTGATAAAGCCCAAGGTCAGACCGATACCGCCACCGATGGTGAAACCCAGCGCGGCACGCCAGCCACTGATGGCCAGGTGCGTCCAGATTTCGCCGCTGCGCACTAGGCTCACGCCGGCTTCGATCACGGCGATCGGTGCCGGCAGGATCCGTGTCGACAACCAGCCCGCCGACACACTCAACTGCCACACCGCCAGCAGCAACACCGGTAACGCCCAGGGCGCCAGGCTGTGGATGATTTTCTTCATGACTGCGCCTCAGCTCTGGGACGCGGCTTTGGGCAGAATGTCGTTGGCGACCATCTCGCCGAACGGGCTGACGTAGCCGGCACTTTTCGGCAGTTCAGGGCGCTCGACATCTAGGTGCGGGAACAACAACTCCGCCACTCGATACGACTCCTCCAGGTGTGGGTATCCGGAAAAAATAAAGGTGTCGATACCCAGGTCCGCGTACTCCTTCACGCGGGCAGCCACGGTCGGGCCATCGCCCACCAGCGCCGTGCCGGCACCGCCGCGCACCAGACCAACACCGGCCCACAGGTTGGGGCTGACCTCCAGGTTTTCGCGGTTGCCACCATGCAATGCGGCCATGCGTTGCTGACCGACCGAATCAAAACGCGCCAGCGAAGCCTGGGCACGAGCGATAGTGTCGTCGTCCAGATGCGAGATCAGTCGATCCGCCGCTTGCCAGGCTTCGGCATTGGTTTCGCGTACGATCACATGCAAACGGATGCCGAAGCGCACGGTGCGGCCAAGCTTGGCGGCTTTGGCGCGGACCTGCTCGATCTTCTCGGCCACGGCAGCCGGTGGCTCGCCCCAGGTCAGGACCATTTCCACCTGTTCGGCGGCCAGGTCTTGCGCGGCTTCCGACGAGCCGCCGAAGTACAGCGCTGGACGCGGCTGCTGGATTGGCGGATAGAGCAACTTCGCCCCCTTCACGCTGATGTGCTGGCCGTCGTAATCGACAGTTTCACCTTCCAGCACGCGGCGCCAGATGCGGGTGAACTCCACAGAGGCCTGGTAGCGCTCTTCGTGACTAAGGAACAGACCATCGCCCGCCAACTCTTCCGGATCACCGCCCGTCACCAGGTTGAACAGCGCCCGCCCGCCAGACAGACGATCCAGGGTCGCGGCCTGACGCGCCGCCACCGTCGGGGAAATGATCCCGGGGCGCAGGGCGACAAGGAACTTCAGACGCTGGGTCACCGGGATCAGCGACGCCGCCACCAACCACGAGTCTTCGCAGGAGCGGCCGGTGGGAATCAGCACCCCACCGAAACCCAGGCGATCCGCCGCTTGCGCGACTTGTTGCAGGTAACCGTGGTCAACGGCGCGGGCGCCTTCGGCGGTGCCAAGGTAATGGCCGTCACCGTGGGTAGGCAGGAACCAGAAGATATTGAGGCTCATGGAGTGGTCTCCTTGGGGAATCGAATTATTGGGCTTTGGCAACGGCAGCCGGCGGCGTCCAGATCACGTCTTTGATACTGAGCGGCTTTGGAATCAGCTTGAGCTGGTAAAAGCTGTCGGCGATTTTCTGCTGTGCGGCGACCACTTCCGGGGTGAGGAACAGCGCGCCGTAACCCTGGCGTTTCACCGAAGTCAGGGTGATGTCCGCCGGCAGCCCGAGCAGTGGCGACACCTGCTGGGTCACGTCCTGGGGATTGGCCCTGGACCACTCGCCCACCGCCCGCACTTCTTCCACCAGGGTCTTGATCACCTCGGGATTTTTTTGCGCGTAAGGTTTGGTCGCCAGGTAGAACTGATGGTTGTCGACGATGCCCTGGCCATCACGCAGGGTGCGTGCTTGCAGCTGTTGCTCGGCGGCTGCCTGGTACGGGTCCCAGATGACCCAGGCGTCGACGCTGCCACGTTCGAACGCTGCGCGGGCATCGGCCGGCGGCAGGAATACGGTCTGGACGTCGGTGTATTTGAGGCCGGCGTCCTCCAGCGCACGCACCAGCAGGTAGTGCACGTTGGAGCCTTTGTTGAGCACGACTTTCTTGCCCTTGAGCTCTGCCACCGATTTGATTGCCGAGTCCTTCGGCACCAGGATCGCCTCACTGTGCGGCGCTGGCGGTTCGTAGGCGACGTAGAGCAAATCAGCACCGGCCGCCTGGGCGAACACTGGCGGAGTTTCACCGGTGACGCCGAAGTCGATGGAGCCGACGTTCAAGCCTTCAAGCAGTTGCGGGCCACCGGGGAATTCAGTCCATTGCACGTCCACGCCTTGGGCGGCGAGGCGTTTTTCCAGGGTGCCCTTGGCTTTGAGCAGCACCAGGGTGCCGTATTTCTGATAGCCGATTCGTAACGTCTCGGCTTGAGCTTGAGCTTGAGTAATGGCGCCGAAGGTGACAGCCGCAGCAAACAGAGCGACCAGACCACGACGCAAAATGACAGGGCGCATGGCGCTCTCCTTTTTGCAGTTGGGTTTTGGCTGCACCTGCTTGCCCGTTGGCGGGCGAGTAAGGCCAGTACTTCAATTTTCGGTGAGGCTTAAATGCTCCAGCGAGCACTCAACAAACGATCATTCAACAGGTTCGGATCGAGCGGCTTGGGCCGTCGCGCCATGGCGCTGGAAAACTGCTCCAGCGCTTCATGTAAACGTTGCTCCAGCTCCGGCGCCAATTGCGCCAGGGTGCTGCCTTCGCCATAAGCGATCTGGCTGTCGACGGCGAAAATCCCCTGCAGCATTTCCTGGGCCTTCAAAGCCGACAGCACCGGCTTGAGCGCGTAGTCCACCACCAGCATGTGGGCGATGCTGCCGCCAGTGGCCATTGGCAAAACAACCTTGTGGCTCAGGGCGCGTTCGGGCAACAGGTCCAGCAAGACTTTCAGGGCTCCGGAAAACGATGCCTTGTAAACCGGTGTGGCGATCAGCAGGCCATCGGCGTTTTCAATCTGTTGCAGCAAGTCGATGACCTTGGGGCTGTCGAAGCGTGCGTGCAGCAAGTCCTCGGCCGGGAAGTCCCGCACCTGGTAACTCACCACTTCCACGCCCTGCTCCTGTAACCATTTCCGGGAGCGATCCAGCAGCACTCCGGAACGAGAGCGCTGACTGGGACTGCCACCGAGTGAAACAACCAACATTCAGACGATTCCTTGTGCGGTGCTGGCGATTCGCGGTTTGCGATCTCGCTTCGATGGAGTGACCTTAACAGCTGATTTATATATCCATAAATCATATTTATTCATTTGGTTATGCATTTAAGAGATATTAAATTTCACTTCTTCCAGGCAAAAAAACAGGCCGTCGAAACGGCCTGAAATCCCCTGCTTTGTGGGTGCAAAGTTTGAATTCTGTTGCGCCTGATCCGCCGCTATCGCGAGCAAGCTCGCTCCTACAGGGAGTACGCGATCAACTGTAGGAGCGAGCCTGCTCGCGAAGACGGCATCAGCCACACCGTAAATATTGATAACTCACCGGTTCGGCTGCGGCGTCAGGCGCAAGTAAGGCTTAACCGCTCGGTAGCCCTTGGGAAAACGCTGTCTGATTTCATCCTCATCCTTGAGCGATGGCACGATCACCACCTCGTCACCGTCTTGCCAGTTGGCCGGTGTGGCCACCTTGAAGTTGTCGGTGAGTTGCAGCGAGTCGATCACCCGCAGGATTTCATTGAAGTTGCGGCCGGTGCTCGCCGGGTAGGTAATCGTCAGCCGGACCTTTTTGCTCGGGTCGATCACGAACAGAGAACGCACGGTCAGGGTGTCGTTGGCATTGGGATGGATCAGGTCGTAGAGGTCCGAGACCTTGCGGTCGGCATCATCGAGGATCGGAAAGTTGACCACGGTGTCCTGGGTTTCGTTGATGTCCTCGATCCACTTGTGGTGCGACTCGACAGGGTCCACGGACAGCGCGATAGCCTTGACGCCGCGCGCCGCGAATTCATCCTTGAGCCTGGCGGTGAAACCCAGTTCGGTGGTGCACACTGGCGTGAAATCCGCCGGATGGGAAAACAGCACGCCCCAGCTATCACCCAGCCACTGATGGAGTCGGATGATGCCGGCGCTGGAGTTCTGTTCGAAATCGGGGGCGATATCGCCAAGTCTGAGACCCATGGTGCTGCTCCTTGTGAGTGCTTGTCGGGTTCAACTGTGCCTGTGTTTTTTATCTATTAAAAAGAATAAATATCGATTTATTTAGATCATAAAGAAATATTAAAGATCTGTTCACTAGACGTACACGCACAACCCGCCGAACATCGGCCACAAGGTTCGAGAAGGCCTTGAGTTGCTGCAAAGAGGGAACTTCAAGGCGGGATTACGGGGGTGAACCCGTCTTGAAAATGTAAAAGCCCCGCCCGGTGCAATACCGGGCGGGGCTTTTTTTGTTTCGCTTACGCGAGCGCTATTACAACAGCGGGATCGAGTAGCTGACGATCAGGCGGTTTTCGTCCTGCGAACGGGTGTTCGGCAGGTCGGTGCGCCAGGTAGCGTTTTTCCACGCCAGACCCAGGTTCTTCAGCGGACCTTCCTGAACGACGTAAGCCACGCTCAAATCGCGCTCCCACTCGGAAGCACCATTGGCCAACTCGCCACCCTTGGCGTTGACGGTATCGATGTTGTCGCCATGCAGGTACACCAGACCCGCAGTCAGGCCCGGTACGCCGACCTTGGCGAAGTCGAACGAGTAGCGTGCTTGCCAGGTTTTCTCGCCGGCACGGCCGAACTTCTGGATTTGCGAGTCAGTGATGGTGTAGTTCGACGAACCGTCGCCCTGGTTCAGCCAAGGGAAGTCGCTGTTGCCGTTGCTGACCTGGTATCCGCCACCGAAAGTGTGACCGGCAACGCTGTACAGGAACAGGCCGCTGTACAGGTTGTTGTCGACCTTGCCTTTACCGTTGGCTGCACCGCTGTAGTTGCCAGTGGTGAAGAACAGAGGGTCGTGACCGTTGGCTCCGTCGTCGGAGCTGTTGAAGTAACGGAAGTCCGACTTCAACACGCCAGGGCCGATAGCCCAGTTGTGGACCAGACCCAGGAAGTGTTGCTTGTAGAACTCTTCCAGGTTCCCGTAGTAGTACTGGGCAGTCAGGTCCTTGGTGATCTTGTAGTCGCCACCGGCATAGACGAACTTGTTGCTGTCGCGGAATTTGGTGCCGCGAGTGTTCGCGCCCGAAATCGACATCTGCTCATTGTTGCTGGAGTTACGGCCTTTAACGGCTTCGATCTGGCCACCGACCAGCGTCAGATCCTTGATGTCGCCGGACGTGATCTGGCCACCCTGCCAGGTTTGCGGCAGCAGGCGGCCATCGTTGGTCACGATCACCGGGTTTTTCGGCTGCAGGGTGCCCAGCTTCAGTTCGGTCTGGGAAACCTTGGCTTTGGCGGTCAGGCCCAGGCTGGAGAAATTATCTACCGCCTTGCCGTTGGATTTGCTCGGAAAAACCGTGCCGCCGTAAGAGGTCGCCGTGGCGCCGTTGGTGCCGCCGCCCGAATCCAGCTTGACGCCCAACAGGCCAATCGCATCGATACCGAAGCCGACGGTGCCCTGGGTGTAGCCAGAGATGAAACGCAGATCGAAGCCTTGGCCCCATTCTTCGTTTTTGTTGGCACCGGCACCGTCACGGTTGTCGGTATTGATGTAGAAATTACGCAGCCCCAATGTTGCCTTGCTGTCTTCGATAAAACCCGCGGCGTTAGCCTGCTGGGCCAATACCCCGACGGCCACAGCCATGGCCAGGGTGGACTTGTTCATGTTTCGCTCCTCTCGTTTCTAATTCTGATGTTCCTGGTCCCGAATCGATTGCCCGGGATCCTGAATGCATAATTTCGCGGCAAACCGTCTGAGCCGGTCGTTTGGCGGGCCGCAGGATACATGGCATTAAAGCTAAATAGTATTTATCGAGTATTTTTTATATTGTTATGGAATATGACTTCCCACGGCAGAACCGAGGTATCGGCGCCAAGGCCGATTCCTGAACCTGATCAATTGTCGAGGGACGAAATTGCCAAATCCGAGCTCAGGGATGAGTATCGGACAGGCGCACTTTAGTGCGCGGATAAAAAAACTAAAAAGAATAAAAAAGAAGTAGCATCTTTGTTTATGGAATATAAAGCTCTGTACGAAAAAAAGCCCCGCCAATGGACGGGGCTTTTTCTTATGGCTATTACATGAAGCTGTAGGTGTAGTTGAAGATCAGACGGGTCTGGTCTTGATCAAGGGTGCTGGTGTTGCCACGGTAGGTACCGTGACGCAACGTCGTACCAAACCCTTTCAGCATGCCCGTTTGAATCACGTAGTCCACACGCGCGTCGGTCTCGTGCTCACTCAGGTCTTTACCAACACCATTGGTAGCCTTGATGTCCTGGCCATTGAGGTAACCAATGGAGGCTTTCAGGCCTGGTACACCCAGGGAGGCGAAGTCATAGGAGTACTGACCGAACGTGGTGTTTTCACCGGCACGGATAAAGCTGCCAACCGTGGCATCGGTAAACGAGTAGAAGCTGGCGCCGCCGGCACCTTCCTGGCGACCTTTGTCATCGATAAGGCTGCCCTGGTTCAGGAATACAAAGCCGCCGTCATCGCTGACACGTTGATGCCCGAGCAGGAACGCGTGGCCACCCAGGGTATAGGTGAACATGGCGCTCCAGGTCTTGTTATCAACCACGCCCTTTTCTTTGGCAAAGCCATTGTTGTTGTTGAACTGGAAGCCGGGGTCGCCGTTCTTGCCGTCGGAGCTGCTGTCGAAATAACGGATATCGGTCTTGAACGACTGATTGGCCGCGATCGGGTAGACGTGCACCAAGCCGAGGAAGTTCTGCTTGTAGAAGTCTTCCAGGTTCGCATAGTAGTACTGCAGCATGAGGTCTTTGGTGACCTTCCAGTCAGCACCGCCGTAGAGGAATTTGTTGCTGTCCTGAGTAGCGCCGGCCACAGACAGGCCAGTGGAGTTCGAGGAGGCGCGACCCGACGCGTGCTCCAACTGACCAAAGTTGAAGGTCACGTTGTCGATTTCCTTGGAGGTGATGGTGCCACCTTCAAAGGTTTGTGGCAGCAAACGGCTGTCGTTTGCGATCAGGATCGGCAGGTTAGGTGCCAGAGCGCCCCCCAGGTGGGCTTCGGTCTTCGAGAAGCGCGCCTTGACGTTGCCATCCAGACGGCTCCACTCGTCGGCCGCCTCCTTGCCATCGCTAGGGAAGAATGAGTTGGCGTTACCGGTCGGGTGATGCCCCTTGCCGCCATCCAGGTGGATACCCACCAAAGCCTGGGCGTCGATACCAAAACCTACGGTACCCTGGGTGAAACCGGACAGGTAATCGAACTTCAGACCCTCAGCGGTTTCGCGCTGACGGTTGGCAGGAGTACTCGCCCCTTCACGCATATCGGCGTCGTAGTACATGGTGCGAGAGCTGATGGAAGCCTTGCTGTCTTCCAGGAAACCCGCGGCGCCTGCCTGCTGCGCCAAAACCCCCACGGCCACGGCCAGTGCCAAGTTGGACTTGTTCATTGTTTAGCTCCTCTCGATTCTAATTCTTGTATTCCTGGTCTCGAGTCGACGCCCGAAATCCTAAGATGCGCGATTAGCGCCAGACCGTGACCCATAAGTCAATCGTAACCATATGTGTCTACGACCATAGTCTAACCCCCGATTTTTTGGTCCCTGCAGGGTCATGATTTCGTCATAAACCTGAAAAGAACTACCGATTCTTTTCTAATACCGTTTAGGAATTTAGCTCCCCACTACACGATTACCCCAGATTAGACGGTTCGGCTCATAAGCTAATTACTAAACGGTATTTATTTTCTATTTTTTAGATCGATTAGTTTCTGACGCAATTCGGCAACAAATCCTTTACCGAAAGGCGATCCCATGACGACCAAACGCGCACTATCCGGATCAATTGTTACAGTTTGTGTATCGCTGGCATTTTCTTTCACGGCACAGGCAGCGAACCTCACCGTCGGCTACCAAACCGGCATCGACCCGAGCAAAGTCCCCCAGGCCGATGGCCTTTATGAAAAAACCATCGGCCAGCCCATCGACTGGCGGCGCTTCAACAGCGGTCCGGAAGTGGTCACGGCGATTGCCTCGGGCGATGTGCAAATCGGCAATCTCGGCTCCAGTCCGCTGGCCGCTGCTGCCTCGCGCAACCTGCCGATCGTCGCGTTCATCGTCTCGGCCCAAATCAATGCTGCCGAAGCGCTGGTGGTACGCAACGGCAGCGGCATCGAAAAACCACAAGATCTGATCGGAAAGACCATCGCCACGCCTTTCGTTTCAACCTCCCACTACAGCCTGCTCGGTGCGCTGAAGCACTGGGGCCTGGACAGCTCGAAAGTCAAAGTGGTTAACCTGCAGCCGGCGGAAATCGCGGCAGCCTGGAAGCGTGGCGATATTGATGGTGCGTTTGTCTGGTCGCCCGCCCTGGGGGAAATCCGCAAGACTGGCAAGACCCTGACCGATGCTGCGCAGGTAGGCCAATGGGGCGCACCCACCTTTGAGGTCTGGGTGGCGCGCAAGGATTACGCCGAAAAACATCCGGAGGTCGTGGCAACGTTCGCCAGAGTCACCCTGGATTCGTTCGCCGACTATGCCGCCCATAAGGACCAATGGACCGTTGATTCGGTGCCCGTCCAGAAAATTGCCAAACTGACCGGTGCCAACGCCGCCGATGTTCCGGAGCTATTGGCCGGTTCCGCCTTCCCGGATGCCAAGACGCAACAGAGCACCGCGCTGCTGGACGGCGGCACGGCCAAGGCCATTGGCGAGACGGCGAAATTCTTGAAGGAACAAGGGAAGGTTGAAACGGTGCTGGCGGATTATTCCCCGTATGTCAGTGCGAAGTTTGTAACCGAGTGATTGTTGCGGTTGCTTCGCGACCGATCGCTGACAAGCCAGCTCCTACAGTCTGCGCAAATCATGTAGGAGCTGGCTTGCCAGCGATGGGGCTATTCGGTCAAAGGGCTTTTTCGAAGATCTTCGAATTACGCTGATAGTTGTACAGCGACGCCCGCGCCGACGGCAGTCGGTCGACGCTGCTCGGTTCGAAACCACGCTCGCGGAACCAGTGCGCAGTGCGGGTGGTGAGCACGAACAAGGTTTTCAACCCCTGCGCCCGCGCGCGGGTCTCGATACGTTCCAGCAGTTCATCGCCGCGACCGCCATGGCGGTACTCCGGATTCACCGCCAGGCAGGCCAACTCACCCGCGTCCGAGTCGGCGATCTGGTACAGCGCCGCACAGGCGATGATCATGCCTTCGCGTTCAACCACACTGAATTGCTCGATCTCGCGTTCCAGCACCTCGCGGGAACGGCGCACCAGGATGCCCTGCTCTTCCAGCGGACTGATCAAGTCCAGCAAACCACCGACGTCTTCAATGGCCGCTTCGCGCACCACTTCGAACTGTTCCTGGGCCACCAGCGTACCGCCACCGTCGCGGGTGAACAGTTCGGTCAACAGTGCACCGTCTTCGGCATAACTGACGATATGGCTGCGGGCCACGCCGCCACGGCAAGCTTCGGCAGCGGCGTCCAGCAATTCTGCCTGATAGTTACTGCCCAGCCGTTGCAGATGCGCCGGCACTTGCTGCGGACGCAGTTCGCGCACCAGGCGCCCGTGTTCGTCGATCAGGCCGAGGTCGGCGCCGAACAGCAGCAGCTTGTCCGCGCCCAGGTCGATGGCCGCGCGGGTGGCGACGTCTTCGCAGGCCAGGTTGAAAATCTCGCCGGTCGGCGAATAGCCCAGCGGCGACAGCAGCACGATGGAGCGCTCGTCCAGCAGACGGTTGATGCCCTTGCGGTCGACCCGGCGCACTTCGCCGGTGTGGTGATAGTCGACGCCTTCAAGCACGCCGATCGGCCGTGCCGTCACCAGGTTGCCGCTGGCCACCCGCAGGCGCGAGCCCTGCATCGGAGACGAAGCCATGTCCATCGACAGGCGAGCCTCGATGGCAATGCGCAACTGGCCAACCGCGTCGATCACGCACTCCAGGGTCGCGGCATCGGTGATGCGCATGCCGTGGTGGTAATGCGGGGTCAGGCCACGGGCGGCGAGGCGCGCTTCGATTTGCGGCCGGGAACCGTGAACCAGCACCAGACGCACTCCCAGGCTGTGCAACAGCACCAGGTCGTGGACGATATTGCCGAAGTTCGGGTGTTCAACGCCGTCGCCGGGCAGCATGACGACAAAGGTGCAATCGCGGTGGGCGTTGATGTAAGGCGAAGCGTGACGAAGCCAATTGACGTATTCGGGCATGAACCTGGGCCTGTAATAAATAGCAGCCGAAAAAAGGGCGAAACTGAAAACGCACAGCGGGCTGATGGTTATCGTCGGAACAGGCTTGGCGACACGCGCGCTCTCCTCATGAATACGGGTTTGGGTACCGGCAATTTAACCGCGAAACCTTGTAGGAGCGAGCTTGCTCGCGATGAATTTGAGGTCGCCGCGTTCATTCAGGCCGCCCTCGTCATCGTTAACGTCCATCGTCGGAACGCCGCCCGGAGCAAGCTCGCTCCTACAAGGGTGTCAGGCAGTAATGCTCAATCAACTGTCGTAGTAGATGCACCGTAGGCTGCAAACGTGACATTTCGAGGTATTCCCCCGGCTGGTGGGCGCAGGCGATATCACCCGGGCCAAGCACCAGCGTTTCACAGCCAAGGCGCTGAAGATAAGGTGCTTCGGTGCCGAACGCCACTGCTTCGGCGCTGTGGCCGGTAAGTTTTTCGGCAAGGCGCACCAGCTCTGCGTCCTCGGCCTGCTCGAATGGCGGCACTTCGGGGAACAATGGCGCGTAATCGATCTTGACCTGATGCCGCTCGGCAACCGGCTTGAGCTTCTGCAGGATCTCGGCGCGCAGGACCTTGGGGTCCATGCCGGGCAACGGCCGCAGATCGAATTCCAGCGAACACTGGCCGCAGATGCGATTGGGGTTGTCGCCGCCATGGATGCAGCCGAAATTCATCGTGGGCGTCGGCACGCCAAATTGTGGGTTGCGGAATTCGCGCTGCCATAACAAGCGCAGGCCACGCAGCTCACCAATGGCATCGTGCATGGCTTCCAGGGCGCTGTGGCCCAGGCGCGGGTCGGAGGAATGACCGCTCTGACCGAGGATGTCGATGCGCTCCATCATGATGCCTTTGTGCATGCGGATCGGCTTGAGCCCGGTCGGCTCGCCGATCACCGCCGCCCGCCCCAGCGGTCGCCCCGCTTCGGCCAGCGCGCGAGCGCCGGACATCGAGCTTTCTTCATCGCAGGTGGCGAGAATCAGCAACGGCTGTTTGAACGGCTGATCGAGCAGCGGTATGACTGCCTCGATCGCCAGAGCAAAAAAGCCCTTCATGTCGCAACTGCCCAGGCCGATCCAGCGACCGTCGACTTCAGTCAGCTTCAGCGGGTCGGTTTGCCACAGCGCAGCGTCGAACGGCACGGTGTCGCTGTGCCCGGCCAGCACCAGGCCGCCGGGACCGGAACCGAAACTGGCCAGCAGGTTGAACTTGCCGGGGCTGACCTGCTGGATCTCACAGGTGAAACCCAGCTCACCGAGCCACGTCGCCAGCAGATCGATGACCGGGCGGTTGGTCTGATCGAGACTGGGTTGGGTGCAACTGACGGACGGTGTGGCGATCAGCGCAGCGAATTGTTCTTTCATCGACGGCAATGGCATCGCTGACTCCCGGCTCCCGAATTGAAGTCCATCATAGAGCCAACCGATGACAGGAATAAACCGTCGCGGCGCGTACTAACCTTGAGTCCTGTACACTGCACGACCTTGGCAGCCACACATTCCCCCGGCTGCGCTCCCGATCCTGGATTTTCCGGCCATGCAGAAAGAAACCGAAATCAAACTCCGCGTCAGCCGCGAAACCCTCGCCGCCCTGCGCGAGCACCCATTACTGAAAAAACGCAACAAAAGTGGCTGGGAACGCCGTGAGTTGATGAACCAGTACTTCGACACGCCCGAGCGTGACCTGGCCCAGGCCAAGGTCGCCCTGCGCCTGCGCAAGGATGGCGATGAAGTGATTCAGACCCTCAAGACCCGCGGCCAGAGCGTCGCCGGTCTGTCGGTGCGTAACGAGTACGACTGGAGCCTGCCCAAAGCCAAGCTCGACCTGAAGAAACTCGACGGCGAATGCTGGCCCGAGGAACTGGCCGAATTGGACAAGAAAACCCTGAAGCCGATCTTCACCACCGACTTCGTCCGCGAACGCGCGGAAATCGCCTGGGGCCGCGGCAAGACCAAAGTGGTCATCGAAGCCGCACTGGACCTGGGTCACGTCGTGGTCGGCAAGCAGAAAGAAGAAATCTGCGAGCTGGAACTGGAACTGCGTGAAGGCGAGCCGGCAGCCCTGCTGGAACTGGCCGCCGAACTGGCCGAGAAACTGGCCCTGATGCCGTGCGACATCAGCAAGGCCGAGCGCGGTTATCGCTTGTACGACGCCCACAGTTATTCGTTGAGCCTGCCGGCGCCGCAGATCACCGCTGAAACGCCGCTGGACGACGCGTTCGCCGCGCTGAGCTGGCATTTGCTCGGCAGCAGCCAGCGTCTGGCCGAGCAGTATCGCTTCAACGGCCACTGGCGCCTGCTGCAGGACTGGGTCGAAAACCTCGCGGAAATGCGCGCGCTGATCAGCAGCCTGGGCCAGGCCGCTCCGCGTCAGTCGACCCACGACCTGCGTATCGCCCTCGATGCCTTGCTGGAGGACTGGCGCCCGCTGGTCCAGGCCGGGCTGGACGATGAGGACGTGCGCAAGGCCGCCCCCGAGCAGTTCCTCGAAGAACTCGAAGACCCGCGCTGGGGCCTGTTCTCCCTGACCACCTCGCGCTGGTTGCTGGCCCGCACCTGGGCCGCCGACCGCAACACCCGTGGCAATCGCCAGGGCGCTGCGCAACTGGGCAGCTGGTTGCCGCGCCTGCTGGGCGAAGAAGCCAACTCGCTGCAATTGCAGCGCTACCAGCAACAGCCGGAAGACCTGGCCGAGCAACTGCCGCGCATCGAACGCATCCAGGTCTGGCTGCACCATGCGCGTAGCGTGCTGGAGATCCCGGAAATGGATCGTCTGTACGGTGAGCTGAACAAGCTGGCACAACTGGCCAATGAATCGATCACCGACGAAGTCCTGGATGCGCGCAAGCAGCAGGCGATTGCGGTGTATCAGAACCGCGCGTGGAAAATGCTGTTGCGTCTGTAATACCGCCTTCGCTGGCAAGCCAGCTCCTACAGGGTTTCGGTGATGCCCTGTAGGAGCTGGCTTGCCAGCGATGAGGCCAGTACATTCACCGCAAAGCGTCAGACCGGCAAACTGGTGGTCGACTTGATCTCCGACAACGCCACGATTGAGTTGACCTCCTGAATCCCCGGCACCATCGACAGCTTCTCAAAGAAGAAGCGCTCATACGCCTCGATGTCCGCCGTGACAATCCGCAGCAGGAAATCCACCGCCCCCATCAACACGTAACACTCCAGCACTTCCGGAAAGCCGCGAATCGCCTCGGTGAATTCGGTGAAGTTCGAACGCCCGTGGGCATTGAGTTTCACCTCCGCGAAGATCTGCGTGTTCAGGCCGATTTTCTTGCGGTCGAGCAAGGTCACCTGGCCGCGAATGATGCCCTCCTCTTTCATCCGCTGAATCCGCCGCCAGCACGGCGATTGCGAGAGCCCCACCTGCTCGGCGATCTGCGCGCTGGAAAGCGAAGCATCCTCTTGCAGCAAGGCGAGGATCTTGCGGTCGTAGCTGTCCAGTTCGCTTTGCATAAAAAAACCCTTAACCGACTAACAAGTGAATTGATTGATTCTTCTTTTGTGCAATACAGCCAATCATAGAGAAGAAATACCCGGCACAGGATGTAAACATTTCTCCAATGATTTTGGAGCCTGACCATGCCGTATCTCGAAGCCGTGAACACCCCACCTGCCCGCGCCGATGTGTGGAACGTTGGCAACGCCCATTGCCGTGCTCGCTATCAAATGCTGGCCGAGGCAGAGCCGGACCTGCTGTGTCGCGCCCTCAACCTGTTCGCCTTGCAATTGCTCACACCGGAGCAGGTCAAGGTGCAGCGCCAGGACGACTGGCTGAACATCGAGATCGTCATCGACGGTTTGAGCTGGCACCGTGCGCAAGTGATTGCGGAAAAACTTCGTAACCTGATCAGCGTCTGTTCGGTGGAGCTGCAAGAAGCTGATTGCCCATGGGCCGAAGCGGTTCAAGCGGCGGGCTGAAAAACGCCGAAACGGCTTCGGCGGGTAGTGGCCCAGCGGTCAGTCGGGCCACAGCTATCCTTTGCGGACTTTCGTTCAAAAGGAGCCCGCATGTCCGTACAACTCGCCTTTCAGGACCGCTGGCTGGATCTCAATGATGTGCTGCGCGAACTGGTCGCCCAGGGCTTTATCAGCCAGGATTCGGCCGAACACGCACTCAACGCCCGCCGCCGCAACGCCACCCATGGCCAGATGCATCCGCTGGAGTTCATCGCCAGCCAACAGCTGGACGACCTCAGCCGTCCCGGCAAACCGCTGGACCTCGAAAGCCTGACCCTGTGGTTGTCCCGGCAGGCCGGCCAGCCTTACCTGCGCATCGATCCGTTGAAAATCAACGTCGCCGCCGTGACCCCGCTGATGTCCTATGCCTTTGCCCAGCGCCACAGGATCCTCGCGGTAGCGATCGACCGCGATGCGGTGACCGTGGCCAGCGCCCAGCCTTATGTCAGCGGCTGGGAGGCTGACCTGACCCACGTGCTCAAGTTGCCGATCAAGCGCGTGGTGGCCAACCCGGTGGAGATCCAGCGCTTGAGCGTCGAATTCTTCCGCCTGGCCAAATCGGTCACCGGGGCGAACAGCGCCGACCCGCAAGTCAATACCCTCGGCAATTTCGAACAGCTGCTCAACCTCGGCGCCAGCGACCAGGAGCCGGACGCCAACGACGCACACATCGTCAATATCGTCGACTGGCTGTTCCAGTACGCGTTCCAGCAACGCGCCAGCGACATCCACATCGAACCCCGGCGCGAACAAGGCACGGTGCGCTTTCGCATCGACGGCGTGCTGCACAACGTCTATCAATTCCCGCCCCAGGTCACCATGGCCATCGTCAGTCGCCTGAAAACCCTGGGGCGCATGAACGTCGCGGAGAAACGCAAACCCCAGGACGGCCGGGTGAAAACCAAGACCCCGGACGGGGGTGAAGTCGAGTTGCGCTTGTCGACCCTGCCTACAGCCTTCGGCGAAAAAATGGTCATGCGGATCTTCGACCCGGAGGTCCTGCTCAAGGACTTCGACCAGCTCGGGTTTTCTGTCGACGACCTGCGCCGCTGGCAGGACATGACCCGCCAGCCCCACGGCATCATCCTCGTCACCGGGCCGACGGGTTCGGGCAAGACCACTACCCTCTACACCACCCTGAAAAAACTGGCGACGCCGGAGGTCAACCTCTGCACCATCGAAGACCCGATTGAAATGGTCGAGCCGGCGTTCAACCAGATGCAGGTCCAGCACAACATCGACCTGACCTTCGCCGCCGGCGTGCGCGCGCTGATGCGGCAAGACCCGGACATCATCATGATCGGCGAGATCCGCGACCTTGAAACCGCGGAAATGGCGATCCAGGCTGCGCTCACCGGGCACCTGGTGCTGTCGACCCTGCACACCAACGATGCACCCGGTGCCATCAGCCGCCTGCTGGAACTCGGCGTGCCGCATTACCTGATCAAGGCCACGGTGCTTGGCGTCATGGCCCAGCGGTTGGTGCGAACCCTGTGCCCGCACTGCAAGGCGCCACTGACACTGGGCGAAGACGACTGGCAAACCCTGACCCGTCCCTGGCAGGCACCATTGCCGGGCAATGCCCAGCGTGCCGTCGGTTGCCTGGAATGCCGCGACACCGGTTATCACGGTCGCGCCGGGGTCTACGAAATCATGCAACTGAGTGACGGCATCAAAGCGCTGATAAGTCCCGATACCGATCTACTGGCCGTGCGGCGGCAGGCATTCAAGGAAGGCATGCGCAGCCTGCGCCTGTCAGGGGCGCAAAAAGTCGCCGCCGGGTTGACGACCATCGAGGAAGTTCTGCGGGTGACACCCCAAAGCGAGCAGAACTGAGCCCGGCTGTTCTTATCCGGCAGGGCCCCGCTACACTCCAGCGAGTGCAACTTCACAGATCCACACATCAACAAGGAATCGTTATGCAGACCGGTAGTGTGCTTTTGCTTTTTGTCGGCCTGGTGGTCGCCATTCTGTTCATGGGTTTCAAGGTCGTGCCCCAGGGCTTTGAATGGACTGTCGAGCGTTTCGGGCGCTACACCAACACGCTCAAGCCGGGGCTGAACATCATCATTCCGGTCATGGACCGCATCGGACGCAAGATGAACGTGATGGAAAGCGTGCTGGATATTCCGCCACAGGAAGTCATCACCGCCGACAACGCCACGGTGCAGATCGACGCCGTGTGTTTCTTCCAGGTGGTCAACTCGGCCCAGGCCGCCTACGAGGTCAACAACCTCGAGCACGCCATCCGCAACCTGCTGCAAACCAACATCCGTACGGTGCTCGGCTCGATGGAACTCGACGCCATGCTCAGCCAGCGTGACGCCATTAACGAAAAGCTGCTGCGCACCGTCGATGAAGCGACCGCACCTTGGGGTATCAAGATCACCCGGATCGAAATCAAGGACATCAGCCCGCCCGCCGACCTGATGGCGGCAATGTCGGGGCAGATGAAAGCCGAACGGATCAAGCGTGCGCAGATTCTGGAAGCCGAAGGCCTGCGTGCCGCAGCGATCCTGACCGCCGAAGGCAAGAAGCAAGCACAGATCCTCGAAGCCGAAGGCAGCCGTCAAGCCGCCTTCCTGGAGGCCGAAGCCCGCGAGCGACAAGCCCAGGCAGAAGCCCAGGCCACCAAAGTGGTGTCCGAGGCCATCGCCAGCGGCAACGTGCAAGCGGTCAATTACTTCGTGGCGCAGAAGTACATCGATGCGCTGGGCAAGTTGTCTTCGGCCAACAACAGCAAAGTGATCCTGATGCCGCTGGAGGCCAGTTCGATGATCGGTGCGGTGGGCGGCATTGGCGAAATCGTCAAGGCCACTTTCGATAACAAGAAAGCCTGAGGCGCACCATGTGGGCATTTTTGCAGCACCTTTCGTTCTGGGACTGGTTGGCGCTGGGCACGGTGCTGTTGATTCTTGAAGTGTTCGGCGCTGGCGGCTACCTGTTGTGGATCGGCATGGCGGCGCCAGCCGTGGGCGTCTTGACCTTCCTCCTGCCGGGCCTGTCCTGGGAATGGCAGTTCCTGTTGTTCGGCCTGCTGTCGATCGCCACCGCGTTGTACTGGTGGCGGCGTCAGCGCACTGCAAGCCGCCCGAGCGATCAGCCGCACCTGAATCTGCGCGGCCAGGAACTGATCGGCAAAACCTTCGTAGTGCATGAAGCGATCGTCGACGGCCGCGGAAAAATCAAGGTGGCCGACGGCGTGTGGATGGCCCGCGGGCCGGACACGGCCATTGGCAGCCGAGTGCGGGTGGTCGGCCAGCAAGGCGCAGTCCTGCTGGTCGAAGCGGCGGAATAGGTGGCTATGGAACTCGATTGGGGGTTGGCAATCCAAGGGCGTAGTTAACCCAGTGGAGTCACCCTTTCATGCGTTTCAAACTTGCTGTCGCTACCGTCGCCCTGTTGTCTTTGCCTGTCGGTTCGGCGATGGCCGATACTTTTTGGCGTAACGTTCTTACATCCGGCGCAACCACCGGTTCGAGCTATCTGACGTCCAGGGATAACAAGCTGATCGTCGCGGCACAGGACGACGCCAGCAGCTTCGTCGCCAGCGACGGCGGCATCCGCGGTCCGTACTTGGAAGCGGCCATGCAGAAAGTCCGCGCCGACAACCCGGGCCTGCAAGCCACGGACATGGAACTGGCGAACGCGATCCTGGCGAAGAATGCCGTGGCTTCGGAATAAGCGTTACGGATGAAAAATGCCGCTCAATTGAGCGGCATTTTTTTGCCCTGCGTACACCTGTCCCAGGTTCACTGATACCCCCTGTAGGAGCGAGCTCGCTCGCGATGGACTCAAGAACGCTGCGTTTAGTCAGTAAACACACGGCATCGTTAACGACCATCGCGAGCGAGCTCGCTCCTACAGGGGGTTATGTGTTGCCTGGGAGATCAGCGGTAATCGTCCACCGGCACACACGCACAAAACAGGTTCCGGTCCCCGTACACGTTGTCCACCCGGTTCACCACCGGCCAGTATTTGTGAGCCTTGGTGTGCTCGTCCGGCGTGACCGCTTGCTCGATGCTGTATGGCCGCTCCCACACTCCGGTGATATCGGCCAATGTGTGCGGCGCACCTTTCAACGGGTTTTCTTCAGCCGGCCAGTTGCCATTTTGCACCTCGTTGATTTCCGCCCGGATGCTCAGCATTGCTCCGATAAACCGGTCCAGCTCCGCCTTCGATTCACTTTCGGTCGGTTCGACCATCAGCGTCCCTGGCACCGGAAATGACATGGTCGGGGCATGGAAGCCGTAATCCATCAGGCGCTTGGCGACGTCCTCTTCGGTGATACCGGTCAATGCCTTGAGCGGTCGCAGGTCAAGGATGCATTCGTGAGCCACTCGTTCGTTGCGCCCGGTGTACAGCACCGGGAACGCGCCCGACAAATGCCGCGCCAGGTAATTCGCGGCCAGGATCGCCACTTCGCTGGCATCCGCCAGTTGCGGCCCCATCATGGCGATGTACATCCAGCTGATCGGCAGAATGCTTGCGCTGCCCCAGGGCGCTGCGCTGACGGCACCATTTTGCGGGTGCGGCCCGTCGATCGGCACCACAGGATGATTGGCCACGAACGGTGCCAGATGCGCCCGGACGCCAATCGGCCCCATGCCCGGCCCACCGCCACCATGGGGAATACAGAAGGTCTTGTGCAGGTTCATGTGCGAGACGTCGGCGCCAATGTCGGCCGGCCGCGCCAGCCCGACCTGCGCGTTGAGGTTGGCGCCATCCATGTACACCTGACCGCCATGCTGGTGGATCACTTCACAGATTTCGCTGATACCTTCCTCATACACGCCATGGGTCGAAGGATAGGTCGCCATCAGGCAGGCGAGTTTGTCGGCGGCCTGCTCGGCTTTTTCCTTGAGGTCATCCAGGTCGACGTTGCCTGCGTCGTCACACTCGACGATCACCACGCGCATCCCGGCCATTTGCGCCGACGCGGGATTGGTGCCGTGGGCCGAGGAAGGAATCAGGCAAATATCGCGGCCGCCCTGATGACGGCTCTCATGGTACTTGCGGATCGCCAGCAGCCCGGCGTATTCGCCCTGGGCACCGGAGTTGGGCTGCATGCAGATTGCATCGAAACCGGTGATTGCGCACAACCAGCGCTCCAGTTCTTCGATCATCAGCCCATACCCGGCGGCCTGCTCTTTCGGCACGAACGGATGCAGGTTGGCGAACTGGGGCCAGGTGATCGGGATCATCTCGCTGGTGGCGTTGAGCTTCATGGTGCAGGAGCCCAGCGGGATCATCGATTGATTGAGCGCCAGGTCCTTGTTTTCCAGTTGCTTGAGGTAACGCAACATCTCGGTTTCGCTGTGATGGGCGCTGAACACGGGGTGGCGCAGATAAGGCGAAGTTCGCGCCAACCCGTCGGGAATTCCGCCAGGCAAGACTTCGGCATCCAGGTCCTCGATGCTGAGTCCGTGATCGGCCCCCAGAAACACGTCGAACAGCTTCGCCACGGTGCCTTCATCGCAGGTCTCGTCGAGGCTCAAGCCCAGTTGGCCGCGACCGAGAATGCGCAGGTTGATCTGCGCGGCCCGGGCACTTTCGATGATGGCGGTCTGGGTTCCGCCCACCTCCAGCGTCAGGGTGTCGAAGAAGTGCCGGTTGACCCGGGTGATACCGTTGCGCTCGAGCCCGGCGGCAAGGATGCAGGTCAGCCGATGAACCCGCTGGGCAATCCGCTTGAGCCCTTCCGGGCCATGGTAGACCGCATAGAAACTGGCGATATTGGCCAGCAGCACCTGGGCCGTACAGATGTTGGAGTTGGCTTTCTCCCGGCGGATATGTTGCTCGCGGGTTTGCAGGGCCATACGCAGGGCGGTGTTGCCCCGCGCATCTTTCGAAACACCGATGATCCGCCCGGGAATCGCTCGCTTGTATTCATCCCGGCTGGCAAAAAATGCCGCATGGGGCCCGCCGTAGCCCATGGGCACGCCAAATCGCTGGGACGAGCCGAACACCACATCGGCGCCCAGTTCACCCGGCGGGGTCAGCAACAACAGGCTCAGCAAATCCGTAGCGACACAGGCCAGGGCCTGTTGCGCGTGCAGGTGATCAATCAGCGGCCGCAGGTCGTGGATCTCGCCGTGGGTGTCAGGGTATTGCAGCAGGGCGCCGAACACCTGGTGCTGCTTCAAGTTATCCACAGTGTCGATGACCAGCTCGAAGCCGAAACCTTCAGCGCGGGTCTGCACCACGGAAATGGTTTGCGGGTGGCAGTGCTCGTCGACAAAGAACAGGTTGCTTTTGGACTTGGCGACCCGCTTGGCCAGGGCCATGGCTTCCGCCGCGGCAGTGGCCTCATCAAGCAACGAGGCATTGGCCAGCTCAAGACCGGTCAGGTCGATGGTCAGTTGCTGGAAGTTCAGCAGTGCTTCGAGCCGCCCTTGGGCGATTTCCGGCTGATAGGGTGTGTACGCGGTGTACCAGCCGGGATTTTCCAGCACGTTACGCAGAATGACGGCCGGTGTGAGGGTGCCGTGATAGCCCATGCCAATCAGGCTGGTCCAGACCTGGTTCTGCTCGGCATAACCGCGAAGTTTGGCCAGCGCGGCTTCCTCATCGAGTGCCGGGGGCAGGTCCAGCGCCCGGTTGAGGCGGATGCCCGGCGGCACGGTTTGCTCGATCAACTCGACCCGGCTGCCCAGGCCGAGGCTGTCGAGCATCGCCTGTTGCTCGACAGCATCGGGTCCGAGGTGGCGGCGCAGAAAGGCATTGGGGTCGTGTAATTGGCTCAGGGACGGCAACTGGGACATGACGGGCTCTCTCTTGACTGGCGCTCAGCGTCGATGCAACACGGTCAAACCAGCATAGCAGTCGATATCCGCGTCGATGACGTAGCGCGGCGATCCAATCCGGATCATCATGTGCGGCGCCTACCTAATGTCCGCTGATCGGGTGACTGTATTCATGAGCCAACTGCCGTTCCTGCCGTTTTCCAAACCCACCATCGATGAAACCACGATTGCCGCCGTCGGCGACGTATTGCGCTCGGGCTGGATCACCAGCGGCCCCAAGGTCCAGGCCTTCGAAGCGCAACTTTCGGAGTATTTTGGCGGGCGCCCGGTGCGCACCTTCAATTCCGGCACCTGCACCATGGAAATCGCTTTGCGTATTGCCGGGGTCGGGCCGGGCGATGAAGTGATCACCACGCCGATTTCCTGGGTCGCCACTGCCAACGTCATCCTGGAAGTCGGCGCCACCCCGGTGTTTGCCGACATCGACCCGGTGACCCGCAATATCGATCTGGATCAACTGGAAGCGGCGATTACCCCCCGCACCAAAGCCATCATCCCGGTGTATCTCGCCGGGTTGCCCGTGGACATGTCGCGGTTGTACGCCCTGGCGAAAAAGCACGGCCTGCGGATCGTCGAAGATGCGGCCCAGGCATTGGGCTCCAGCTGGAACGGCCAGCGCATTGGCTCGACCGGTGATTTCGTGTCCTTCAGTTTCCAGGCGAACAAAAACGTCACCTCCTCCGAGGGCGGTTGCCTGGTGTTGAATACAGCCGAAGAAGTACGCCTGGCAGAGAAATACCGGCTGCAGGGTGTTACCCGCAACGGCTTCGATGGCCTGGACGTCGATGTGCTGGGTGGCAAGTTCAACATGACCGATGTTGCGGCGGCCATTGGTCTGGGCCAGTTCGCCCATATCGACGCAATCACTGCTCATCGCCGTGACCTGGCCCGGCACTATTTCGCCTGCTTTGGTGAGGATTTCGAAGCGCAGTACGGGGCGCAACTGCCACCGGCGGACTTCACCCAGAGCAATTGGCATTTGTTCCAGCTGGTACTACCGGAGCGTACGGATGGCAAACCGGCGCGGGCGACTTTCATGGAGCAGATGCAGGCGTTGGGTGTCGGGATCGGCTATCACTACCCACCGATTCACCTGTTGAGCCTTTACCGCGAGCGCGGATTCAAGGAAGGCATGTTCCCGGTCGCCGAGCGGGTCGGTCGGCTGATTGTCTCGTTGCCGATGTTCACGGCGATGAGCAAAGCGGATGTCGAGCGTTCGGTGGCAGCCGTGAAAGCGGTACTGAAACCTTGACCCCCCCTGTAGGAGCCGGCTTGCCGGCGATGGCGATTTCGAAGACGCCATCGCCAGCAAGCTGGCTCCTGCAGGTGCGAGCATTACTCGCCGATGGCAGCCTTGTAGCCGGCGGCATCCAGCAGTTTTTCCAGGTCTGCAGCGTTGCTTGGCTTGATCTTGAAGATCCACGCGCCGTACGGGTCGCTGTTGAGCAGTTCCGGCGAAGCGCTCAGTTCTTCGTTGACCGCGATCACTTCACCGGCAATCGGGGAGTAGATATCGGAAGCGGCTTTAACCGACTCAACCACACCGGACTGGTCACCGGCGGCAAAGACATTACCGACTTCAGTCAGCTCGACGAACACCACATCACCCAGCGCTTCCTGCGCGTGATCGCTGATGCCCACGGTGACGGTGCCATCGGCTTCCAGACGTGCCCATTCGTGACTTTCGGCAAAACGCAGGTCGGCAGGGATATCGCTCATGTTCTGTGTCCTCAGGAAATGGTCGGCGGTCATGCCCGCCAGAAAAGGTTAGATCAAGGTTTTGCCGTGGCGTACAAAGGTCGGTTTGACCACCCGGACCGGGTACCACTTGCCACGAATTTCCACTTCAGCGCGGTCGGCAGTTGCCATCGGCACGCGCGCCAGTGCAATCGACTTGCTAAGCGTAGGAGAGAAACTACCACTGGTGATCTCCCCTTCGCCAACATCGGCGATGCGGACCACCTGATGAGCGCGCAAAACACCGCGCTCCTCAAGGACCAGACCGACCAGTTTTTGCTGTACGCCGGCAGCCTTCTCGGCTTCCAGCGCCTTGCGCCCGATGAACTGCCGGGTGGCAGGTTCCCAGGCGATGGTCCAGGCCATATTGGAGGCCAAAGGTGAAATGTCCTGCTGGATGTCCTGACCGTAAAGGTTCATGCCGGCTTCGACCCGCAAGGTATCCCGTGCGCCAAGGCCGATGGGAGAAATCCCGGCGCCAACCAGATCGTTGAAAAATCCAGGCGTCTGATCGGCGGGCAGAATGATTTCCAGGCCGTCTTCGCCGGTATAACCGGTGCGCGCGATGAACCAGTCACCATCGGACAGGCCTTCGAAGGGCTTGAGGAGCTGGATCAGGTTGCCGCGGGACTGGCTGACCAGCTCGGCAATTTTTTGCCGGGCGTGGGGGCCCTGAATGGCCAGCATCGCCAACTCGGAACGTTCGCGAAGTTGCACGTCGAAACCGTCGAGATGCGCTTGCATCCAGGCCATGTCCTGATCGCGGGTGGAGGCGTTGACCACCAGGCGATACCCCTCATCGAGACGATAGACGATCATGTCGTCGACGATACCGCCCTGCTCGTTGAGCATGGTGCTGTACAACGCACGGCCGGGGCTGTGCAGGCGTTCGACATCATTGGCCAGCAAATGCTGAAGCCAGGCTTTGGCCTGGGTGCCGCCGACATCGATTACGGTCATGTGGGATACATCGAAAACACCGCAATCGCGGCGCACCTGATGGTGTTCCTCGACCTGCGATCCATAATGCAGTGGCATGTCCCAACCGCCAAAATCGACCATCTTCGCGCCGAATGCGAGATGAAGGTCATACAGAGGCGTACGCTGTCCCATGGGTTTCTCCTTCCGGGCGTGGCGAAGGCGCGGGCAAGTGCTGCACGGACTGAATGCCTTGAAATAAAGGGCCTTCAGCCGACTTCAGCTACCTGGTCTGTCAGACGGACCGCACCGAATGCCGCGCATTGTAGCCGCAAGGTGTAGGACTGGCACCTAGCTGTTTCGATGTGCTGAGCGCCGGATCAATCCGATGACCGGTAACAGCCCGACCAGCACCAACGTCAACGCTGGCAAAGATGCCCTCGCCCATTCTCCTTCGCTGGTCATTTCAAAGATCCGCACCGCCAGCGTGTCCCAGCCAAACGGGCGCATCAGCAGGGTCGCGGGCATTTCCTTGAGCACGTCGACGAACACCAGCAGCCCAGCGCTCAAGGTGCCGGGCAACAACAACGGTAGATACACTTTGAAAAACAGTCGCGGTCCACTGACGCCAAGGCTACGTGCCGCTTCGGGCAAAGATGGCCGTATACGCGCCAGGCTGCTTTCCAGTGGCCCGTAGGCCACCGCAATGAAGCGCACCAGGTAGGCCAGCAACAACGCTGACAGACTGCCTAGCAGCAGTGGCTTGCCCGCGCCACCGAGCCAGCTCGAGAGCGGGATCACCAGCTCGCGATCGAGGTAACTGAACGCCAGCATGATCGACACCGCCAGCACCGAACCTGGCAATGCGTAACCCAGATTGGCCAGACTGACTCCGGAACGAATGACCCGGGTGGGCGCCAGCCGTCTGGCAAACGCCAGTAACAGGGCGACGCTGACGGTGATCAACGCCGCCATCGCCCCCAGGTACAAGGTATGGACGATCAGCCCGGCGTAGCGTTCGTCGAGATCCAAGCGCCCACGCTGCCAGAACCACACCATCAGTTGCAGCATTGGAATGACAAAGGCGCAGGCAAATACCAGCCCGCACCAGGTCATGGCTGCCAGCGCCTTGAAGCCTCGCAGGTGATACAGCGCCTTGACCCGTGGTCGCTCGTTGCTCGCCCGGTTGGCCCCGCGAGCACGCCGTTCGCCGTACAGCACCAGCATCACCACCAGCAGCAACAGGCTGGCCAGTTGCGCGGCAGAAGACAGGCTGAAAAAACCGTACCAGGTCTTGTAGATGGCCGTGGTGAAGGTATCGAAGTTGAACACCGACACTGCGCCGAAATCCGCCAGGGTTTCCATCAGCGCCAATGCCACGCCCGCACCGATGGCCGGCCGCGCCATGGGCAATGCCACCCGCCAGAACGCGTGCCAGGGCGATTGGCCAAGGACCCGCGCGGCTTCCATCAGGCCTTTGCCCTGGGCGAGGAAAGCCGTGCGGGCCAGCAGATATACATAGGGATAGAAAACCAGCACCAGCACCACAATCACACCGCCCGTGGAGCGCACGCGCGGCAGCCGCAGACCACTACCGAACCACTCGCGCAGCAGGGTTTGCACGGGCCCGGCGAAATCCAGCAGGCCGACAAACACAAACGCAAGCACATAGGCTGGAATCGCAAAGGGCAGCATCAATGCCCAGTCCAGCCAGCGTCTGCCGGGGAATTCACAGAGGCTGGTCAGCCAGGCGAGGCTGACGCCCAGCAAGGTGACACCCGCACCGACACCGAGCACCAGCGTCAGCGTGTTGCCCAGCAGGCGCGGCATCTGCGTGTCCCACAGGTGGGACCAGATTTGAACGTCAATGGTTTGCCAGGAAAGCAGCAGGACGCTCAGGGGCAACAGGACCAGCGCAGCAATGGCGAAGACGACTGGATACCAGCGGCGTTGGGCGGGGTGGGCCAAGGAAAGACTCTCTTACGGATGAAGTAGACGTGGCGCCTGAAAAGTACCGAGGGTGCGCATGTTTTGTAAGAGCTGGCTTGCCAGCGAAGACGGCCGAAAGGTCGATGCAATGCTCGATAACGCCTTCGCCGGCAAGCCGGCTCCTACAGGATCAACATGGGGGCGAACAAACAAAACGCCCCGCATAGGCGGGGCGCAGCATAACGGCTGACTCAGTTCCAGCCAGCCTTGTCCATCATGCGAATCGCTTCGGCCTGACGCTTGCCCGCCACTTCCACCGGCAAGGTATCGGCAATGAACTTGCCCCAGGCCGCCACTTCTTCGGATGGATGAACGGCAGGGTTCGCCGGGAACTCCTGGTTCACGTCGGCAAAGATTTTCTGCGCTTCAGGCGTAGTCATCCACTCCACCAGGGCCTTGGCCGCTTCCGGGTGCGGCGCGTGTTGTGTCAGGCCGATACCCGACAGGTTCACGTGTACGCCACGATCAGCCTGGTTCGGCCAGAACAGCTTCACCGGCAGGTCTGGCTTCTGCTTGTGCAGGCGGCCGTAGTAGTAGGTGTTGACGATACCGACGTCGCACTGGCCGGCATTGATCGCTTCCAGCACGGCGGTGTCGTCGGAGAACACGTCAGTGGACAGGTTCTTGACCCAGCCCTTAAGGATTTCCTCGGTCTTCCCGGCACCGTGCACTTCGATCATGGTCGCGGTCAGGGACTGGTTGTAGACCTTCTTCGCCGTGCGCAGGCACAGGCGGCCTTCCCATTGCTTGTCGGCCAGCGCTTCGTAGGTGGTCAATTCACCCGGCTTCACCCGATCAGTGGAGTAGGCGATGGTCCGCGCTCGCAGGCTCAGGCCGGTCCAGGCATGGGAGGCTGCCCGGTATTGCAGCGGAATGTTGGCGTCGATGGTCTTCGAGGTGAACGGCTGGAGGATGCCCATCTGCTCGGCTTGCCAGAGGTTGCCGGCATCGACGGTGAGCAGCAGGTCGGCTGGCGTATTCGCGCCCTCGGCCTTGAGCCGCTGCATCAAGGGCGCCTCCTTGTCGGTGATGAACTTCACCTTCACACCGGTCTTGGCGGTGTAGGCATCGAATACCGGCTTGATCAGCTCGTCGATTCGCGAGGAGTAGACCACCACCTCGTCAGCGGCCTGGGCGGCGGTGCTACCGATCAGGGTCAAGGCCAGTGCAGTCAGTAGACGCTTCGATGCCAACATGGGAGCGGTCCCTCGATTGAGAAATGAGACCAAATGATAAGGACTCACATTTAGCTTCTCAATCGAACCCGCTTGCGGAGGAGTTACCAGATGTTGCGCCGCTTGGAATTTGTGGTGCCTGTGCTGACGTCTTCGCGGGCAAGCCCGCTCCCACAGGGATCTTCAGTGTTCACCCAAAATGCATTAACACCGAAGCTACTGTGGGAGCGGGCTTGCCCGCGAAGAGGCCAGTAGACTCAGCGCAAACCTCAGGGCTTGGCCAACGCCGGCAAATCCCCGGTCAACCCCAGCGCTTCACGCACGAACAAGGCCTTGGCTTCCGGCATTTTCTCAACCATTTTCAACCCGGTATTACGCAACCAGCGCACCGGCAACGGATCGGCCTGGAACAGGCGCTCGAAGCCTTCCATCGCCGCCATCAGCGCCAGGTTGTGCGGCATGCGCCGACGTTCGTAACGGCTGAGGACTTTCACATCCGCCAGGCGTTCGCCACGGGTTGCCGCCTGCAGCAACACTTCGGCCAGCACGGCGGCATCGAGGAATCCGAGATTCACCCCCTGCCCGGCCAACGGGTGAATGGTGTGGGCCGCGTCGCCGATCAACGCCAGGCCTTCAGCCACGTAACGCTTGGCATGCCGCTGGCGCAGGGGCACGCACAGGCGCGGGTCGGCGCTCAGTACATCGCCGAGCCGGCCTTCAAAGGCTCGCTCCAGCGCCTTGCAGAAGCCTTGTTCATCCATCGCCATCAGACGTTCGGCTTCGCCGGGCGTGGTCGACCAGACGATCGAACACCAATCCTGTTGGCCGTCCCGCTCAAGGGGTAGAAACGCCAACGGGCCGGTGTCGGTGAAGCGCTGCCAGGCCGTCATTTGATGCGGTTTGGCGCAACGCACGCTGGTGACGATGGCATGGTGCAGATAATCCCATTCGCGGGTCGCAACCCCGGTCAGGCGCCGCACAGCCGAGTTGGCACCATCCGCGGCGATCACCAGCGGTGCACGCAAGGTGCGGCCACCGGCCAGGGTCAGCAGCCAGTCATCGCCGGAGCGGCGCATCTGTTCCAGCCGTGCATTGGCCAGCAACCCCAGGTCGCAGTCGTGCAGGCGGTCAAGCAAGGCATCCTGGACCACGCGGTTCTCGACGATATGCCCCAACACCTCGGCATGTACGCTGGCCGCCGAGAAGTGGATTTGCCCGGTGCCGCTGCCATCCCAGACCTGCATGTCGGTGTAGGGGCTGCTGCGCCGCCCGGTAATGCCATCCCAGACGCCAAGGCGTTCGAGAATCCGCTGGCTGGCGGTCGACAAGGCGCTCACCCGCGGTTCAAACGCGGCCTGAGTGTTGAAGGGTTTGACACTCATGGGGCTGCCGTCCAGCAGCAGGACTTCCAGCCCGCTGTTCTGCAACGCCAGCGCCAGTGCGCTGCCGACCATTCCGGCCCCGACAATCAGCAGATCTGCACGCATTTCCATGCTTTAAGCCTGTCTCTCTAGCGGCTTGAGCCGCATGTAAAGGGTTTTCCCGACCCGCGCCACCAGGTGGCCGGCGCCGTCATGAATCTCGACCTGCAATTGCGCCAGGTATTTTTATCAGTCGTGCCTTGTCAAAACGGCGGATCAACCAGTCATGCATCTGGACGGGTACCCAGCCCCATCGCCTGTCGGGCAAACCAGCGTTTGGCCGGTGGCAGCAGATCGAGGCCGAGCAAGCCGATGTTGCGCCCCAGGGACACCAGCGGCTGGGTGCTGCCGAACAGGCGTGTGACCTGATCAGAGAAGCCCACGGTGAGGTCCTGATCGAGTCGCTGGCGTTCGCGATAGGCTTGCAACGTGGCGAAGTCGCCCAATGGTTTTTCGCCGGCGAGCAAGGCATCGGCCAGGGCCTGGGCATCGCGCAGGGACAGGTTGAACCCCTGGCCGGCAATCGGATGCAGGCTGTGCGCCGCGTTGCCGAGCACCGCCAGATGCGGACGCACCTGTTCTTCGGCCTCGACCAGTGTCAGCGGATACAGATGCCGCGCACCGACCTGCTTCAATGTGCCAAGGCGATAACCGAACACACCCTGCAACTCGCTGAGGAAGCTGCGCTCATCAAGGGCTGCCAGGCGTTGCGCGTCCATGCCCAGGCGGGTCCAGACCAGTGCACAGCGGTTTTCCGGCAGCGGCAGCAATGCCATCGGGCCTTCGTCGGTGAAACGCTCGAAGGCCATGCCGTTGTGAGCTTCACTCGGGGTGATGTTGGCGATCAGCGCGCTCTGGTTGTACGGACGCTTGCGGATGCCGATCCCCAATTGTTCACGCAGGCCGGAGCGGCCACCATCGGCGAGCACCGCGAGGTCGCATTCCAGGGTGGTTTCATCGTTGAGGGTCAGGCGGTAGCCGTCGGTCAGCGGCTCCATGCGGGTGACCTCCGCCGGACAACGCCAACTGATCACATCCTTGTCCAAGCCTTGCCACAGGCATTGGCCGAGCCAGGCGTTTTCAACGACATACCCCAGCGCCGGAACGCCCTCTTCCATCGCCGACAACCGGGCGGTGGAGAAACGCCCACGGTCGGACACATGAATCTGCTTGATCGGTTCGGCGCGGCGGGTGACTTCCTGCCAGATGCCCAACCGTTGATAGATTTGCCGCGAGCCAAAGGACAACGCCGAAGAACGGGCGTCGTAACTCGGTTGATACGTGTCGCCAGGAGCGAACGGCTCGATCAGCACGATCTTCCAGCCCCGGGCCTTGGCGCCGGCCTGCAGTGCAAGTGCCAGGCTTGCACCGACCAGCCCGCCACCGATAATTGCCAGGTTGACTCGACTCATGCCGCTTGTGTCCGTGCGGCGGCCATCAGGGCCTCGATCTCGGTGACGGTTTTCGGCACGCCGCCCGTCAATATTTCACAGCCGGTTTTGGTGACCACTACGTCGTCCTCTATACGCACGCCGATGCCGCGCCATTTCTTCGCCACGCTCTGGTTGTCCGGGGCGATATAGATCCCCGGCTCCACGGTCAGCGCCATGCCGACCTCCAGCACACGCCACTCGCCGCCGACCTTGTATTCGCCGACATCATGCACATCCATGCCCAGCCAATGGCCGGCGCGGTGCATGTAGAACGCCTTGTAGGCTTCACTGGCGATCAGTTCGTCGACGTCGCCCTGCAGCAACCCCAGCTTGACCAGCCCGGCCGTGATGACCCGGACCGTGGCCTCGTGCGCCTGGTTCCAGTGTTTGTTCGGGGCGATTTCGGCAAAGGCGGCCTCCTGGGAGGCCAGCACCAATTCGTAAATCGCTTTCTGTTCCGCTGAATACTTGCCACTGACCGGAAAGGTCCGGGTGATGTCGCTGGCGTAACAGTCGATCTCGCAACCGGCATCGATCAGCACCAGATCACCGTCCTTGAGCAGCGCGTCATTCTGCTGGTAATGCAGGATGCAGCTGTTGCGCCCCGCCGCGACGATCGACCCGTAGGCCGGCATCTTCGCCCCGCCCTTGCGGAATTCGTAATCGAGCTCGGCTTCCAGGCTGAATTCGTGCAACCCGGCGCGACAGGCCTGCATTGCCCGCACGTGCGCCTGGGCGGAAATCCGCGCCGCCTCACGCATCACTTTCACTTCCGCTGCCGATTTATACAGGCGCATGTCGTGCAGCAGGTGATCCAGGGCAACGAATTCATTCGGCGGCTGGGCACCGAGGTTGGCCTTGGAACGGATCACGTTGATCCACTCCATCAGGTGGCGGTCGAATTCGGGATTGCTGCCCATGGCCGAGTACACCCGGTCACGGCCTTCGATCAGGCCCGGCAGGATGTCGTCGATATCCGTGATCGGGAAGGCGTCGTCGGCGCCGAAATCGCGAATCGCGCCTTCCTGCCCGGCGCGCAGGCCATCCCACAGCTCGCGCTCGGCGTTGCGCTCACGGCAGAACAGGATGTATTCGCCATGCACACGCCCCGGCATCAACACCAGTACGGCCTGGGGCTCGGGAAAACCGCTGAGGTACTGGAAGTCGCTGTCCTGGCGGTAAACGTGCTCGACGTCGCGGTTACGAATGGCCACCGCGGCGGCGGGCAGGATGGCGATGCTGTTGGGTTCCATCTGCGCCATCAGGGCCTTGCGGCGACGGCTGTATTCCGATTTCGGGATGTGGATCATGGGCAGATGGCGTTCCCTGGCTTTGATTAGTGCAGCGACGGTTTGGCGGCTGGCACGTCTTTTTTGGTCTCGGAGAACAGCAGCAAAGGCGCGACGCGCAGGTACTCCATGACTTCCATATAGTCGGTTTCGCCGTCTTCGGACTCTTCCAGGGCGTCTTGCACCTGGGAAATGGCCGCCAGATCCTGCAGCACTTCGGTGGCCTCGGTGCTCAGGGTGCTGCTGTCACGACAGTTCAGGCCGAAACCGCTGAGGAAACCCTGGCACCACTGGCCCAGTGCGGCGGCACGCTCGGTGAGCGGAGCTTCGTCGGTCGGCAGCAGCAGCACGACGGTCACATCATCGCCGGTGAGCTCGCCCTTGACCATTTCCTGCAGGCCGATCAGGGCGCTGCGAACGTTGTCCTGCGGCTCGTTTTCGAGCAGTTCGGCGGCGTCGATCAGCCAGCCTTCGGCATCGAAACCGGCACCGGCGCAACTGCGGCCGAGCAGCAGGCCATGCAATTCGGCAGGCGAGACATTATGACCGCTGGAAGTCAGCAGGGTGGCGAAGGCTTGGTACGGGGAATTCTGAATGGTCATGGGCAGCTAGGCGCCAGACGGCGCTATGTCTAGAATGAAGGCCTTGTATCCTACATCGACTACCCCTGTAGGAGCGAGCTTGCTCGCGTTGGTCGCCAACGATAACGCTGGCCCCCTGACACCCAGCGGCGCTCTCGGGTTCATCGCGAGCATGCTCACTCCTACAGTCCGGCACCCATCAGACAGTGAAGACAATGGAAGACACCGACCTGCAAGCGCTGATGGCCAGACTCGAACTGCTGATTACCCGAGTCGAGCAACTTAAGAGTCAAAACGGACTCTTACTAGCTCAGGAAAAGACCTGGCGCGAGGAACGCGCACACCTCATTGAAAAAAACGAAATCGCTCGGCGTAAGGTCGAATCGATGATTTCGCGCCTCAAGGCCCTGGAGCAAGACTCATGAGTTCAAGCAATAGCGTCACCGTGCAGATCCTCGACAAAGAGTATTCGATCATCTGCCCTCAGGAAGAGCGCAGCAACCTGATCAGCGCCGCCCGCTATCTGGACGGCAAGATGCGCGAAATCCGCAGCAGCGGCAAAGTCATCGGCGCCGACCGTATCGCCGTGATGGCCGCGCTGAACATCACCCACGATCTGCTGCACAAGGAAGATCGCCCGGATGTACAGGTCAGCGGATCGACCCGTGAACAGGTGCGCGACCTGCTCGATCGCGTCGATCTGGCGCTCGCCACCGATCCGGACGTCACCAAAGGCTGATTCGCGCGACGGCTTGAGGTATACTCGAATCACTCCCTGGGGTGCTTGCCAGTTGGCGATGTCCCTGAGCCGATTTGCTATACCCTGGAGGTTGCACGTTGGGCTGGTGTGCATGTCCGCTAGACGGAAAGCCTTAAAGCCTACTGCATCTTCCACCTTGAACTTTCGGGTTCAAGGGCTAAGTCGACAGCGACACATTCGGGGAGCCTGATTCCAGTCCGATGCCGGTTTAAATACCGGCATCGGCGTTTTTACGGGTACGCTTTGCGTATCCGTCCTGCCGAAGCCCGAATCCATGACCGAACCTGCGCTGCTTCCCCGTCCGCAACTTCGACGCATGCTGCGTAACGCCCGCCGCGCACTGACACCGAGCCAGCAGCGCCAGGCCGCTCGCGGGTTGTACAAGCAATTGGCCCAGCAACCGCTGTTTCGCCGCGCCAGACACATCTCGCTCTATCTTCCGACCGACGGTGAAATTGATCCGCGCCTGTTGCTGCGTGCCGCACAGCGCCGGGGCAAGGCCACCTACCTGCCGGTGCTGAGTGCCTGGCCGCGAACCAAAATGGTGTTCCAGCGCATCCGGCCCGGGGAGAAACTCAAACCCAACCGCTTTCGCATTCTCGAACCACGGGCCAACCTCGCCCGGCAGCGCAGGATCTGGGCGCTGGACCTGGTGTTGTTGCCATTGGTGGGTTTTGACGATGTCGGCGGACGCCTGGGAATGGGCGGCGGTTTCTACGACCGGAGCCTGGCCTACCTGGCGCGCCGACAAGACTGGCGCAAGCCTACGCTGTTGGGGCTTGCCCATGAATGTCAGAAGGTCGAACGATTGGCTCAGGCGAGCTGGGATGTGCCGTTGCAAGGAACGGTGACGGACAAGGCCTGGTATTACGCAGGCTAGGCACCACTACGATCAGTGGTGCCACGGCAACTGGATCAGCGCTTGAAGGCTGTCGACTGTTGCTGCAATTGGGCGAGCTCGACCGGTGCATCGGTCTTGTTGGCCCACAGGCTTTGGGCATAGCCAGTGGTCACGACGCCAAGGCCAAACAAAATGACCAAAATCCATAGTAAATCCGGTTTGCGTTTCATCGATTGCCCCCCAAAGGCATATCAACACGATGACAGCAGCGGTTTCCGTTTGCAGGCCGTGCAGCAGCGTCAAGCTTGAAAGGCCGGCATTTTGCGACAACGTGAACCGCTGCGCAAATGCTGACGTCAACCGACTGTCGGTTTGTCATAAAATCGCCGACAAGCTGCTCAATCACCACGCAAGGAGCAAAAGACATGGCCTATTGGCTGATGAAATCCGAGCCCGACGAACTCTCGATCAAAGGGCTGGAAAAGCTCGGCAAAGCGCGCTGGGACGGGGTTCGCAACTATCAGGCACGCAATTTCCTGCGGGCCATGGCGGTAGGAGACGAGTTCTTTTTCTATCATTCCAGCTGCCCTGAACCGGGCATCGCCGGAATCGGCAGGATTGTCGAAGCCGCCTATCCGGACCCGACGGCACTGGAGCCGGAGAGCCATTATTTCGACCCGAAGGCCACCCCGGAGAAAAACGCCTGGAGTGCGATCGATGTCGTGCATGTCGAGACGTTTGCCCGAGTGCTGAAGCTGGACTATCTGAAGCAACAGACGGCGCTGGCCGAGTTGCCGCTGGTGCAGAAAGGTTCGCGGCTTTCGGTGATGCCGGTAACGGCGCAGCAGTGGGCGGCGGTGATTGCACTGCGTTGAGATGCTTCTGTAAGAGCCGGCTTGCCGGCGATGGCGGTCTTGAGGGCGCTATCGCTGGCAAGCCAGCTCCTACAAGATCCAGCATTACTGGATGATCAGGTTGTTGAACAACAGATCCTCAACCACCGGTTTCCCGGTTTCATCATTCATGATCTGCTGGGTCTGTTTCAGGGCCTCCTGACGCAGCTTTTCCTTGGCCTCGACGTTGTTCATCGTCTCGGTGGTCTGCTGGGCGAACAGCGCGACCAATTGATTGCGGATCAAAGGTTCATTGGCCTTCACTGCTTTGGCAGCATCGTCACCGGTCACCCGCAACGCCACGTCGGCCTTGTAGACCTTCAGTTTCGGCGTACCGTCCAGCCCGTAGTTACCCACGAACGGCGGGCTCAGGGTGATGTAACTGACCTTCGGAGCTGCATCTTCTTTGGCTTCTTCGGCCACCGCTGCCACAGGCAGAGACAGGGCCAGCAACAACATGATCCACGCTTTCACAATTCGCTCCTAATCCGGTTTGCGGCCTAGCATAACGACCCGTCGCACAAGCACAAGCTTATGGCTGACTATCAGGGCCGGGCATGCTCGTTGACCCATCGACCCACACACCTACACTTATCGGCCATCACTCCCAAAGGAATAGCCCTGATGAAAGCCGTGCTGTGCAAAGCCTTCGGCCCTGCCGAATCGCTGGTGCTGGAAGACGTCGCCAGTCCTGTCGCGAAGAAGAATGAAGTCCTGCTGGAAGTGCACGCCGCCGGGGTCAATTTCCCCGACACGTTGATCATTGAGGGCAAATACCAGTTCAAGCCGCCCTTCCCGTTCTCTCCGGGTGGCGAAGCGTCAGGCGTGGTCAGCGCCGTGGGTGAAAAAGTCAGCCACTTGAAAGTCGGTGACCGGGTCATGGCGCTGACCGGCTGGGGCAGCTTTGCCGAACAGGTCGCCGTGCCGGGCTACAACGTGTTGCCGATCCCGCCGTCCATGGACTTCAACACTGCCGCCGCCTTCAGCATGACTTACGGCACCTCGATGCACGCCCTCAAGCAGCGCGGCAACCTGCAACCGGGCGAAACCCTGCTGGTGCTGGGTGCCTCCGGCGGTGTCGGCCTGGCCGCGGTGGAGATCGGCAAGGCCATGGGCGCCCGGGTGATTGCCGCGGCCAGCAGTGCGGAAAAACTCGCCGTGGCCAAGGCCGCCGGCGCCGATGAACTGATCAACTACAGCGAAACCAGCCTCAAGGACGAAATCAAGCGCCTGACCGATGGCCAGGGTGCCGACGTGATCTACGACCCGGTGGGCGGCGACCTGTTCGACCAGGCCATCCGCGCCATCGCCTGGAACGGCCGCCTGCTGGTGGTCGGCTTCGCCAGCGGACGCATTCCCGAACTGCCGGTGAACCTCGCGCTGCTCAAGGGTGCAGCAGTGCTCGGGGTGTTCTGGGGCTCCTTCGCCCAGCGCCAGCCGCAGGATAATGCGGCGAACTTCCAGCAATTGTTCGGCTGGTTTGCCGAAGGCAAATTGAAGCCGCTGGTGTCGCAGGTCTATCCGCTGGGCAATGCGGCGCAAGCGATCAACGATCTTGGCCAGCGCAAGGCCGTCGGCAAGGTTGTTGTGCAGGTTCGCTGATTTTTTTCTAGTCAGGTCGCAGCCCTGCGACCTGGCTCCGTCATCCCCATACCAACCCTCATTTATAACTGAGCGACATGTTCATAAAGGAACATGCAATCTCCAACATTTCCGCTGTTTGCCAATGAGAACGGGTGCTATTTTCGGTAACGAAACTGTAATATTCGCATCCGCAGTCAAAACAAGAAATCTGGAGCTCTTGAATGTTTGCTTTCTTTCGTCCTGCCGCACATCAGGCTCCATTGCCTGAAGAAAAAATAGACAGCACCTACCGACGTCTGCGCTGGCAGATCTTCGCCGGTATCTTCTTTGGCTATGCGGGTTACTACCTGCTGCGCAAGAACTTCTCCCTGGCCATGCCGTACCTGATCGATGAGGGCTACTCCCGTGGTCAGCTGGGTCTGGCGATGTCCGCCATTGCGATTGCCTACGGCCTGTCGAAGTTTCTGATGGGCCTGGTGTCCGACCGCTCCAACCCGCGCTTCTTCCTGCCGTTCGGCCTGCTGGTTTCGGCCGGGGTGATGTTCATTTTCGGTTTCGCGCCTTGGGCGACGTCCAGCGTGACCATGATGTTCATTCTGCTGTTCATCAACGGTTGGGCGCAGGGCATGGGTTGGCCTCCGAGTGGCCGGACCATGGTGCACTGGTGGTCGCAGAAGGAACGTGGCGGCGTGGTGTCCGTGTGGAACGTGGCGCACAACGTCGGCGGCGGCCTGATCGGCCCGTTGTTCCTGATCGGCATGGGCCTGTTCAATGACTGGCACGCTGCGTTCTACGTGCCGGCAGCAGTGGCGCTGGCGGTAGCGGTGTTTGCCTTTGTGACCATGCGCGACACCCCGCAATCGGTTGGCCTGCCGCCGATCGAGCAGTACAAGAACGACTACCCGGAAGGCTACGACGCCAGCCACGAAGAGGAATTCAGCGCCAAGGAAATCTTCGTCAAATATGTGCTACGCAACAAAATGCTCTGGTACATCGCCTTGGCCAACGTATTTGTCTATCTGTTGCGCTACGGCGTGCTGGACTGGGCGCCGACCTACCTCAAGGAAGCCAAGGGTTTCACCGTAGACAAAACTTCGTGGGCGTATTTCTTCTACGAGTGGGCAGGTATCCCGGGCACGCTGCTGTGCGGCTGGATGTCGGACAAGATCTTCCGTGGCAACCGCGGCCTGACCGGCATGGTGTTCATGGCGCTGGTGACTGTGGCGACGCTGGTTTACTGGCTCAACCCGGCCGGCAATCCGATGGTCGACATGATTGCATTGCTTTCCATTGGCTTCCTGATCTACGGCCCGGTCATGCTGATCGGCCTGCAGGCGCTGGAACTGGCACCGAAGAAAGCTGCGGGTACGGCGGCGGGCTTTACCGGTCTGTTCGGTTACCTGGGCGGCTCGGTCGCGGCCAGTGCAGCGATGGGCTACACCGTTGACCATTTCGGTTGGGACGGCGGCTTCGTGCTGCTGGTCGGCGCCTGCCTGCTGGCAATGGCCTTCCTGGCCCCGACGCTAGGGCACAAACAAATCGCCAGTCAGGGCCGCGAAGCGCTCGCTTGATCGGCCTTTGATTTACAGCGCTTGAGCCGCGCCTCCAGATTCCGGTCTGGCATGGCGTGGCTGCGCAGGGCATGGGCGGTTTGCTCGACATAATCGCGAGTGGTGCCGTAGCGCCCGCAAGCGTTTTCGAACACATGGCTCAGCACATGATCCGGCAAGTTACCGGCATAGCTGGGCAGGTGTCGCTCCAGCACAAAACCCAAGGCCTGTACCTGGCTGCCATTTTCGAGACGGCAGTTAAGCCAGTGCGGGCGGTAGGACGGAAATGGCATCTCGCGCTGCCAAAGTGCGTACAGCGACGCTTCGAGTTGCTCTTCGGGCAAGCGATAGGCGAAACCGCTGCAAGAACCGCCGCGATCCAGGCCAAACACCAGGCCTGGCATTTCCGGCGTGCCGCGATGTTCGTGGGACCACAGGTACAAACCGCGGTGGTAGCCATGCACCCGGCCACGAACCCGTTCAACCGCCGTGCATTCTGGCCGCCAGATCAGCGACCCGTAGGCAAACAGCCAAACCGCCCCCCCCTTATGGCGGGCCATGGTCGATTGCATCGAGCTGAGCAATTGTTCGTGAGTGAGCTGCGGCCCCAGATCGAGCCGCGGAGGGTAAGCCAGATTCAAAAAAGCAGATTCGATGGCGCTCATGGCAACAGTTGTTCGGCCCCGCAAGCATTACAAAATGTAAGCACTATTAATGTAATAGAACATATAGCAGTAAAGGTAAAACGAAAAGTGATAAAGGACGTTTGCCTGACTGTTTATATACCCTAAGGTCATTCTGTAAATATCTTAAATACCAGAATGAAATATGCATAAGCATTGAGCCCTTCCGGGAATAAAGCCACCTATCAGAAACGTCCTACTCCCCCTCCAGATTTGCCGCCTTCCGGCCTCCATCGGGCGTCGCGTATAACGGTCACACAGGCGCAAGCCAGACTGCCTCACAGGGGGCCGCCGATGAAAAAACCATGGTTTTACGCAGCGCTGTTGATGGCCTTGTCGCCATTGGCGTTGGCACAGCATGCAAGCTCAAAGGACGCTGGCTCCTGGTATTTGCAGACCAGTGTTTATACGACGCATTATTCACCCGACCCCAGGCACAACAACAATCAGGATCTTATTGGTCTTGAACGTATCAACGAGTCGGACTGGCTGCTTGGCGCCGCCACTTTTCGCAATTCGTACAGCCAGCGCTCACATTATGTCTACGCGGGTAAACGCTACGAAAGCGCCTTCTATCCCGTGTATATCAAATTTACGGGCGGCCTGCTGGAAGGCTACCGCGGCAAACATAAGGACAAGATTCCCCTGAATCGCTTCGGGGTCGCACCGGTGATCATCCCCTCACTGGGCACACAATACGGTCCGGTGGCAGCCGAGCTGGTGTTGCTCGGCTTCAACGCCGCCATGGTGACCACTGGCGTGCACTTCTGATCCCACGCAGACCTACGAGCGCGGCGCATACGCAAATACGTCGGCACGCATCTGATGCGCGTCCATTCCCGCTTCCACCAGCGCATCCAGCGTGCCGTAGACCATGGCCGGAGAACCACTGGCGTACACGTGCAGCGGTTTGAGATCAGGGAAGTCTTCACACACCGCTTCATGCAACATGCCGCAACGCCCCTTCCAGCCGCATTGATCGCTGACGACCTTGTGCAGGAACAGGTTGGACAATTTCAGCCACTCATCCCAATGTTCGACTTGATAAAAGTCTTCAGGACGACGCACGCCCCAATACAGGTGCACCGGATGCTTGAAACCCGAGGCCCGGCAATGTTCGATCAGGCCGTGGATCTGGCCCATGCCGGTGCCGGCGGCGATCAGCACCAGCGGACCGTCCGGCAACTCAGCCAGGTGGGTATCGCCGAACGGCAACTCGACCCGCACCATGCCGTTGCGCTGAAGCTGTTCGATCAGGCTCAGCGCACTGGATTCACGCGCCAGTACATGGATTTCCAGGTCACGCCCCGCATGCGGTGCCGAGGCGAGGGAGAACGCGGACTTTTCGCCATTCTCGCGTTCGATCATCAGGTACTGACCGGCGTGGTAGCGCGGCGGTTTGCCGGCCGGAGCCCGCAGACGCACGCGCCAGGTGTCGCCGCCCACGTCCCTGCACTCAATGACCTGACACGACAAGCTGCGCACCGGTAGTTCTCCCAGCGCGAGCACGCCATCCCACAGCACGATGCAGTCTTCCAGCGGCTCCGCTATGCAAGTGTAGAACTCGCCATGGTCGCGCACATCGCCGGCCTGCTCGACTCGCCCTTCCACCAGCAGCGCCGCGCATACGTGGCAATTGCCGTTGCGGCAACTTTGCGGGCATTCGTAGCCCAATCGTCGCGCGCCATCGAGAATCCGCTCGCCGGGCAATATCTCAAGCACTGCTCCGGAGGGCTGCAAGGTTACACGCATCAATCTATTCCTAACTGATTCCAGATGGCATCGATCCGCTGGGTCACGGCATCGTCCTTGACGATGACCCGGCCCCACTCGCGGGTGGTTTCGCCCGGCCATTTATGTGTCGCATCGAGGCCCATTTTCGAACCCAGGCCGGACACCGGCGAAGCGAAGTCCAGGTAGTCGATCGGCGTGTTGTCGATCATCACCGTGTCGCGCTTGGGGTCCATGCGCGTGGTGATGGCCCAGATCACGTCGTTCCAGTCCCGGGCGTTGATATCGTCGTCGGTGACGATAACGAACTTGGTGTACATGAACTGTCGCAAAAACGACCAGACACCGAGCATTACCCGCTTGGCATGACCGGGATACGACTTTTTCATGGTCACGACGGCCATGCGGTACGAGCAACCTTCGGGCGGCAGATAGAAATCGGTGATCTCCGGGAACTGCTTCTGCAGGATCGGCACGAACACTTCGTTCAATGCCACGCCAAGGATCGCCGGCTCATCCGGTGGACGACCGGTGTAGGTGCTGTGATAGATCGGTTTGATCCGGTGGGTGATGCGCTCGACAGTGAATACCGGGAAGCTGTCGACTTCGTTGTAGTAACCGGTGTGGTCGCCGTACGGGCCTTCATCGGCCATCTCGCCCGGATGGATCACGCCTTCGAGGATGATTTCGGCGGTGGCCGGTACTTGCAGGTCGTTGCCGCGGCACTTCACCAGCTCAGTGCGGTTACCGCGCAACAGGCCGGCGAAGGCGTATTCGGAGAGGCTGTCGGGCACCGGGGTCACGGCACCGAGGATGGTCGCCGGGTCGGCGCCCAGGGCGACCGATACCGGGAACGGTTGACCGGGATGCTTCTCGCACCACTCGCGAAAATCCAGCGCGCCGCCACGGTGGCTCAGCCAGCGCATGATGACCTTGTTGCGGCCGATCACTTGCTGACGATAGATACCGAGGTTCTGGCGATCCTTGTTCGGACCTTTGGTGACGGTCAGGCCCCAGGTGATCAGCGGACCGACATCGCCCGGCCAGCAGGTTTGCACCGGCAACATGGCCAGGTCGACGTCGTCGCCTTCGATGACCACTTCCTGGCACACAGCGTCCTTGACGACTTTCGGCGCCATCGAAATGATCTTGCGGAAGATCGGCAGCTTGGACCAGGCATCCTTCAGGCCTTTCGGCGGCTCGGGTTCCTTGAGGAACGCCAGCAGCTTGCCGATCTCGCGCAGCTCGCTGACCGCTTCGGCGCCCATGCCCAGCGCGACGCGCTCGGGGGTGCCGAACAGGTTGCCGAGCACGGGAATGTCATAACCGGTAGGGTTTTCGAAAAGCAGGGCCGGGCCCTTGGCGCGCAAGGTGCGGTCGCAGACCTCGGTCATTTCGAGCACTGGGGACACCGGAACCTGGATGCGCTTGAGTTCGCCGCGCTTTTCCAGGCCGCTGATAAAGTCGCGCAAGTCGCGATACTGCATGCGTGAGCCTCGTGTTGGCCGTGGCGTTCGGGGGCAGGCAGTTTAGCGCCGAAGCCCTCTATTCAGAACCACGAACTGGCATTTGATCAAAAATCAGATAGCAAAAAGCCGGGTTTCCCCGGCTTCTTGTGCCTGTTCGACTTACTTGCGTTTCATCGACAGGAAGAACTCATCGTTGGTCTTGGTCGTTTTCAGCTTGTCGACCAGGAACTCGATGGCAGCAACTTCATCCATCGGGTGCAGCAGCTTGCGCAGGATCCACATGCGCTGCAGCTCGTCGTCGGCGGTCAGCAACTCTTCGCGGCGGGTGCCGGAACGGTTGATATTGATGGCCGGGAAGACGCGCTTTTCAGCGATACGGCGATCCAGCGGCAGTTCCATGTTGCCGGTACCTTTGAACTCCTCGTAGATCACTTCGTCCATCTTCGAGCCGGTTTCAACCAGCGCGGTGGCAATGATGGTCAGCGAGCCGCCTTCTTCGATGTTCCGCGCGGCGCCGAAGAAACGCTTCGGTTTCTCCAGGGCGTGGGCATCGACACCACCGGTCAGTACCTTGCCGGAGCTCGGGATCACGGTGTTGTAGGCACGCGCCAGACGGGTGATGGAGTCGAGCAGGATCACCACGTCTTTCTTGTGTTCGACCAGGCGCTTGGCCTTCTCGATCACCATTTCGGCAACCTGCACGTGGCGGGTTGGCGGCTCGTCGAACGTCGAGGCAACCACTTCGCCGCGCACGGTGCGCTGCATTTCGGTTACTTCTTCCGGACGTTCGTCGATCAGCAGCACGATCAGGTGAACTTCAGGATTGTTACGTGCGATGTTCGCGGCAATGTTCTGCAGCATGATCGTCTTGCCGGCTTTCGGCGGAGCAACGATCAGACCGCGCTGGCCTTTACCGATCGGGGCGCACAGGTCGATGACACGACCGGTCAGGTCTTCGGTGGAACCGTTACCCGCTTCCATCTTCATGCGCACGGTCGGGAACAGCGGGGTCAGGTTCTCGAAGAGAATCTTGTTTTTCGCGTTTTCCGGACGGTCAAAGTTGATCGTGTCGACCTTGAGCAGCGCGAAATAACGCTCGCCTTCCTTTGGAGGGCGGATCTTGCCAACGATGGTGTCACCGGTGCGCAAGTTGAAACGACGGATCTGGCTCGGCGAGACGTAGATATCGTCTGGACCTGCGAGATAGGAAGCGTCAGCGGAGCGCAGGAAGCCGAAGCCGTCCTGGAGAATCTCCAGCACGCCATCACCGGAGATTTCCTCACCGCTTTTCGCGTGCTTCTTGAGCAGGGAGAAAATCACGTCCTGCTTGCGCGAACGGGCCATATTTTCTATGCCCATCTGTTCGGCCAATTCGAGCAGTTCGGTAATCGGCTTTTGCTTGAGTTCAGTCAGATTCATATAGGAATGACGTAATCATTTATGGAGGGGGGAAATTAAGCTTTTGGCTTAATGAGGCCGCGCCGCTGAGAAGGCGACAGGATCGCGTACTTATTCGAAAAGGAGTGCGTCGGCGACGGCTAGCAGGGGGCAATGGAGAAACCAGTGCGGGGCCGAATGTACCACCTGAGTATCAGGAGCGTCTAGCCCTGAATACGCAAAAAGCCCCGCTATTTGCGGGGCTTTTTTCAGGACACTCTACAGCGACGCTTAGATGTTGGCGTCGAGGAAAGCAGCCAGTTGCGACTTCGACAGTGCGCCGACCTTGGTCGCTTCAACGTTGCCGTTCTTGAACAGCATCAGGGTCGGGATACCGCGCACGCCATGCTTGGCCGGGGTTTCCTGGTTTTCGTCGATGTTCAGCTTGGCAACGGTCAGCTTGCCTTTGTAGGTCTCGGCAATCTCGTCCAGGACAGGAGCGATCATTTTGCAAGGGCCGCACCACTCAGCCCAGTAATCGACCAGTACAGCGCCTTCAGCCTTGAGTACGTCGGCCTCGAAGCTAGCGTCGCTAACGTGTTTGATAAGATCGCTGCTCATGGAATTCTCCAGGGTTGTAAGCAAAAAAACGTGGCCCATCATAGCCGCCCTTCCCTCGTTCAGGAAGGTGCAGTTGATTGAGTCTCGCTATGGTGTTCCATGAGTTTGGGTATAGCCCGGGTTACGCCGAGGCGGGAGCGACGAAGGCGATTCCGGTGCGCAACGCCGCGTTGCGCACATGCTCTTGCATGGCCTTTTGCGCAGCGCCAGAGGCTCGGCGAGCCAGCGCGCGAAGGATCTTGCGGTGTTCCTGCCAGGTTTCCATGGCCCGTTCGGCCCGGATGAACGGTAGTTTCTGGCTTTCCAGGAAGATATCGGCGCTGGCGGTGAGGATACTCAGCATTGCCTGATTGCCGCTGGCCAGCAGGATGCGCCGGTGGAATTCGAAGTCCAGGCGCGCCGCCGCTTCGAAATCAGCAGCTTTCAGTTCGTTGCGCATGGCGGCGACATTGTCCTCCAGCGCATCGAGTTCGTCGGTGCTCAAGGTCACGGCCGCCAGCCCCGCGGCAAACCCCTCCAGCGCATAACGCAACTGGAAGATATCCAGCGGCGAAGCCTGTGCCGCGAACGGCCAGCCCGGCGCCGCTTCGCTGCGCGGCAGTTCCACCGGCGCCTGCACGAACACACCTTTGCCCGGCTGGATGCTGACGACGCCCAGCGCACTCAGGGACGACAACGCCTCGCGCAAAGAAGCCCGGCTTACGCCCAGTTGCAGCGCCAGGTCCCGTTGCGAGGGCAAGGCATCCCCCGGCCCGAAGCCCTGCTCGGTAATCAGTTTGCGGATGGCTTGCAGCGCCACTTCGGGTACGGCGCGGGAGATCGAATTCATGGTTTTCCAGACGAACCAGGCCAAAGTGCGCTCAGTTGTAAAGCTATTCACGGCTCCCGGCAAGTCGTGCCCCATGGGGGTTCGGCAATATTCCCGGCTGCGCTATCGGGGTGCGAAACGCAACGCGACTGTTCAGACCAGTAAGACCATTCGACACCAGCAAAACCGCACTCTGGCGCCCCCACCCCCCAAGTTGGCATGCCCCGTGCTCTGTCGATCCGCAGAAATCACTTCTTGCCGATTCGGAGATTTGCCATGACCCAGCGTTACAGCGTCCTCCTCGCAGCCCTGTTTGCCAGCCTGATGCTGAGCCAGGCACCCGCCCACGCCGACGGCCTGGAAGACGTGGTCAAGCGCGGCGTCCTCAAGGTTGCCGTGCCCCAGGACTTCCCGCCCTTCGGCTCGGTCGGCCCGGACATGAAGCCCCGCGGCCTGGATATCGACACCGCGAAACTGCTGGCCGACCAGCTCAAGGTCAAACTCGAACTGACGCCGGTCAACAGCACCAACCGCATCCCGTTCCTCACCACCGGCAAGGTCGACCTGGTGATTTCCAGCCTCGGCAAAAACCCGGAGCGCGAGAAGGTCATCGACTTCTCCCGTGCCTATGCGCCCTTCTACCTCGCGGTGTTCGGTCCGCCAGACGCCGACATCAAGGGTCTGGACGATCTCAAGGGCAAGACCATCAGCGTCACCCGTGGCGCCATCGAAGACATCGAGCTGACCAAGGTCGCTCCCGAAGGCGTGACCATCAAGCGCTTCGAAGACAACAACTCGACCATCGCCGCGTACCTGGCCGGGCAAGTCGACCTGATCGCCAGCGGCAACGTAGTGATGGTCGCGATCAGCGAGAAGAACCCGAAACGCGTGCCGGCCCTGAAAGTGAAGCTCAAGGATTCGCCTGTCTACGTGGGCGTGAACAAGAACGAGCCGCAGCTGCTGGATAAGGTCAACCAGATCCTCGTGACCGCCAGGAGCGACGGCGCGCTGGAAAAGAACGCCCTGACCTGGCTGAAAGAACCGCTGCCGGCCGATCTCTGATTCGGCGCACTGGAGACGTTTTATGGCTTATCAGTTCGATTTCTTGCCGGTGGTGCACAACACCGATCTGTTGCTGCGCGGTGCGTTGTTCACCCTTGAGCTGACAGCTATCGGCGCTGTGCTCGGCGTGGGCCTTGGCATCGTCGGGGCGCTGGTGCGGGCGTGGAACATCCGGCCTTTCGCGGGGATTTTCGCGGTCTATGTCGAGTTGATCCGCAACACGCCATTTCTGGTGCAGCTGTTTTTCATCTTCTTCGGCTTGCCGTCACTGGGCGTGCAGATCTCCGAATGGCAGGCAGCGGTGCTGGCGATGGTGATCAACCTCGGCGCCTATTCGACCGAGATCATCCGTGCCGGTATCCAGGCGATTCCCCAGGGTCAGCTGGAAGCCGCGGCGGCACTGGCGATGACGCGCCTCGAAGCATTCCGCCATGTTGTGTTGCTGCCGGCGCTGGGCAAAGTCTGGCCAGCCCTGAGTAGCCAGATCATCATCGTCATGCTCGGCTCGGCGGTGTGTTCACAGATCGCCACCGAAGAGCTGAGTTTCGCTGCCAACTTCATTCAATCGCGCAACTTCCGCGCTTTTGAAACCTACGCCCTGACCACGTTGCTGTACCTGTGCATGGCGCTACTGATCCGCCAATTCCTGAACTGGATCGGCCAGCGGTTCATCGCAAGGAGTGGCCGATGAGTGATTTCACCTTCTGGGACATCGTGCGCAACCTGCTCACCGGCCTGCAATGGACGCTGGCGCTGTCATTGGTGGCGTTCATTGGCGGCGGGCTGATCGGTTTGCTGATCATGGTCATGCGCATCTCGGATAAATCCCTGCCACGCAGCTTTGCGCGCACTTACATCGAACTGTTCCAGGGCACACCACTGTTGATGCAGCTGTTCCTGGTGTTTTTTGGTGTGGCGCTCGCCGGGTTGGAGATTTCGCCGTGGATGGCGGCGGCGATCGCGTTGACGCTGTTCACCAGCGCTTATCTGGCGGAGATCTGGCGCGGTTGCGTCGAATCGATCCCCAACGGCCAGTGGGAAGCCTCATCAAGCCTGGCGCTCAATCCGCTGGAGCAACTGCGCTACGTGATCCTGCCGCAGGCCCTGCGCATTGCCGTGGCGCCGACCGTGGGCTTCTCGGTGCAAGTGGTCAAAGGCACCGCCGTCACGTCGATCATCGGCCTCACCGAACTGACCAAGACCGGCGGCATGCTCGCCAACGCCACCTTCGAACCCTTCATGGTCTACGGCCTCGTCGCCCTCGGCTATTTCCTGCTCTGCTACCCCCTGTCCCTCAGTGCGCGCTATCTGGAAAGGAGACTGCATGCCTCTGCTTAGAATTTCCGCCCTGCATAAATACTACGGCGATCACCATGTGCTCAAAGGCATCGACCTGAGCGTCGAGGAAGGCCAGGTGGTGGCGATCATCGGGCGCAGCGGCTCGGGTAAGTCCACCCTGCTGCGCACCCTCAACGGCCTGGAGTCGATCAACGATGGCGTAATCGAAGTCGACGGCGAGTACCTCGACGCCGCCCGCGCCGACCTGCGCAGCCTGCGGCAGAAAGTCGGCATGGTGTTCCAGCAGTTCAACCTGTTCCCGCACCTGACGGTTGGCGAAAACGTGATGCTCGCGCCGCAAGTGGTGCAAAAAGTGCCCAAGGCCAAGGCCGCCGAACTGGCGCGGCAGATGCTGGAACGGGTCGGGCTCGGCGAAAAGTTCGATGCCTTTCCGGATCGACTGTCCGGCGGCCAGCAACAACGGGTGGCGATTGCCCGCGCCCTGGCGATGTCGCCGAAAGTGTTGCTGTGCGATGAAATCACCTCGGCCCTGGACCCGGAACTGGTCAACGAAGTACTGAGCGTGGTCCGGCAACTGGCCAGGGAAGGCATGACGCTGATCATGGTCACCCACGAAATGCGTTTTGCCCGGGAGGTTGGGGACAAACTGGTGTTCATGCACTTGGGCAAGGTGCATGAAACAGGTGACCCGAAGGTGTTGTTCGCCAATCCGCAGACGGCTGAGCTCGCGAATTTCATTGGTACTGTGGAAGCGACAGTCTGAAAGCTCTTGAGGGCCTGTGATGGCCTCATCGCGGGCAAGCCCGCTCCCACAGGGTTCTATGTTGGAACAGGATTGTGTGTTCGACGCAAAAACCTGTGGGAGCGGGCTTGCCCGCGATTGACCGTGCAGCGGTCACCCGTTTGCATGCACTGGATCAAGGCTTTGAACACTGCGCGTTGGCGGCAGCCTTTGATCGTGGCACGATGTCGAGGTTATCGACCGAGACCCCAGACCATGCCGCAATCCCAAGCCAAGAATCTGTCCCTGATCGCCGCAATCGACCTGGGCTCCAACAGTTTTCACATGGTCGTGGCCAAGGCCCAGAACGGTGAAATCCGCATTCTCGAGCGTCTCGGGGAGAAGGTTCAGCTGGCCGCCGGCATCGACGAAGAGCGTCATCTAAGCGAAGAATCGATGCAGCGCGGGCTCGACTGCCTCAAGCGCTTCGCCCAACTGATCAGCGGTATGCCCACCGGTGCCGTGCGCATCGTTGGCACCAACGCCCTGCGGGAAGCCCGTAACCGCGCCGAATTCATTCACCGCGCCGAAGAAATCCTCGGCCACCCGGTGGAAGTCATTTCCGGCCGTGAAGAAGCGCGCCTGATCTATCTCGGCGTGTCCCACACCCTCGCCGACACCCCGGGCAAACGCCTGGTGGCCGACATCGGCGGCGGCAGTACCGAATTCATCATTGGCCAGCGCTTCGAACCACTGCTGCGCGAGAGCCTGCAGATGGGTTGCGTCAGCTACACCCAACGCTATTTCAAGGACGGCAAGATCACCCCGGCCCGTTACGCCCAGGCGTACACCGCGGCGCGGCTGGAGATTATGAGCATCGAGCACGCCCTGCACCGCCTGACCTGGGATGAAGCCATCGGCTCCTCGGGCACCATCCGCGCCATCGGCCTGGCGCTGAAGGCTGGCGGCCACAGCACCGGCGAGGTCAACGCCGAAGGCCTGGCCTGGCTCAAGCGCAAACTGATCAAGCTGGGCGACGTCGAGAAAATCGATTTCGAGGGCATCAAACCGGATCGCCGGGCGATTTTCCCGGCGGGCCTGGCGATCCTCGAAGCGATCTTCGACTCCCTCGAACTGCAACGCATGGATCACTGCGAAGGCGCCCTGCGCGAAGGCGTGCTCTATGACCTGCTGGGCCGCCATCATCACGAAGACGTACGCGAACGCACCCTCACTTCGCTGATGGAGCGCTACCACGTCGATCAGGAACAGGCAGTACGGGTCGAGCGCAAGGCACTGCATGCGTTCGACCAGGTGGCCGCGGACTGGGATCTGGAAGACGGCGTCTGGCGCGAACTGCTCGGCTGGGCGGCCAAGGTCCATGAAGTGGGCCTGGACATCGCTCACTACCAGTACCACAAGCACGGCGCCTACCTGATCGAGCACTCGGACCTCGCCGGGTTCTCCCGCGAAGACCAGTTGATGCTCGCGCTGCTGGTACGCGGCCACCGACGCAACATTCCCAAGGACAAGTTCGCCGAGTTCGGCGACGACGGCACCAAGCTGATTCGCCTGTGCGTGTTGCTGCGCTTTGCGATTCTGTTCCACCACATCCGTGGCACCCAGCAAATGCCCCAGGTGGAACTGAACGCCTATGACAACCACCTGGAAGTGGTTTTCCCGGAAAACTGGCTGGATGAAAACCAGCTGACCCAGGCCGACTTCGCCATCGAAGCGGAATGGCTGACTCGCGTAGATATCGTGCTGAACGCTCGCTGACCCCCGCCCCTGTAGGAGCGAGCCTGCTCGCGAAAAACCTGCAGGCGACGCTTTTTTCCAGGCAGCACGCGTTATCGTTCACGCCCATCGTCGGATCGCCGCCCGGAGCGAGCTCGCGCCTACAGGGGGCGGCGATGTAAACAAAAATGGCGATCCGCAGGGATCGCCATTTTTTATACCTCGCCCGTGTTACCGAACAGCCAGAATCGGGCTGCCCAAACGCTCCAGCAATGTCGCCTGGGCGCTGCGCGGGTTCTGGTTGCCGGTCGGCGTGTTGCGGATGTAACGACCGTCCGACTGCAGGCTCCAGCTGTGGGTGTTATCGGTGAGATACAGCTCCAGCTCTTTCTTGACCCGCATGATCAGCTTCTTGCCTTCCACCGGGAAGCAGGTCTCGACGCGCTTGTCGAGGTTGCGCTCCATCCAGTCGGCACTGGAGAGGAACATCTGTTCTTCGCCGCCATTGAGGAAGTAGAAGACCCGGGTGTGTTCCAGGAAACGACCGATGATCGAGCGCACGTGGATGTTGTGGGAAACCCCGGCGATGCCCGGCCGCAGGCAGCACATGCCACGCACCACCAGATCGATACGCACACCTGATTGGCTGGCCTTGTACAACGCACGGATGATCTTCGGATCGGTCAGCGAGTTGAACTTGGCGATGATGTGCGCCGGTTTGCCGTCGAGGGCGAACTGGGTTTCGCGGGCAATCATGTCGAGCATGCCCTTTTTCAGGGTGAACGGCGCGTGCAGCAATTTCTTCATGCGCAGCGTCTTACCCATGCCGATCAACTGGCTGAACAGTTTGCCGACGTCTTCGCACAAGGCATCGTCGGAGGTCAGCAAGCTGTAGTCGGTGTACAGGCGGGCGTTGCCGGCATGGTAGTTACCCGTACCGAGGTGCGCGTAACGCACGATCTCACCGGCCTCGCGGCGCAAGATCAGCATCATCTTGGCGTGGGTCTTGAAGCCGACCACACCGTAAATCACCACCGCACCGGCCGCTTGCAGTCGGCTGGCCAGTTGCAGGTTGGACTCTTCGTCGAACCGCGCACGCAGTTCGATCACCGCGGTGACTTCCTTGCCGTTACGCGCAGCATCCACCAGCGCATCGACGATTTCCGAGTTGGCGCCGGACCGGTACAGAGTCTGGCGCACCGCCAGCACGTGTGGGTCCTTGGCGGCCTGGCGCAGCAGGTCGACCACCGGGGTGAACGACTCGAACGGGTGCAGCAGCAGGATGTCCTGCTTGCTGATCACGCTGAAAATGTTTTCGCTGTTCTGCAGCAGTTTCGGGATCTGCGGGGTGAACGGCAGGTATTGCAGCTCACGCTGGCTGTCCAGGCCGGTGATGCTGAACAGCCGTGTCAGGTTCACCGGACCGTTGACCTGATACAACTCGGTCTCGCCCAGGTTGAACTGCTTGAGCAGGTAGTCGGACAGGTGTTTCGGGCACGTGTCGGCCACTTCCAGTCGCACCGCATCGCCATAGCGACGGGAGAACAACTCGCCGCGCAGAGCACGGGCCAAGTCTTCGACGTCTTCGGAATCCAGCGCCAGGTCGGCATTTCGGGTCAGGCGGAACTGGTAGCAGCCTTTTACCTTCATGCCCTGGAACAGGTCATCGGCGTGCGCGTGGATCATCGACGACAGGAACACATAGTTGTCGCCAGCGCCGCCCACCTCTTCCGGCACCTTGATGATGCGCGGCAGCAAACGCGGTGCCGGGATGATCGCCAGACCGGAATCGCGACCGAAGGCGTCGATACCTTCCAGTTCGACGATGAAGTTCAGGCTCTTGTTCACCAGCAACGGGAACGGGTGCGTCGGGTCGAGGCCGATCGGAGTGATGATCGGGGCGATCTCGTCGCGGAAATAGCGGCGGACCCAGGTTTTGAGCTTGGTGGTCCAGTGACGGCGACGGATGAAACGGACCTGATGCTTTTCCAGCTCCGGCAACAGAATGTCGTTGAGGATCGCGTACTGGCGGTCGACGTGACCGTGCACCAGTTCGCTGATGCGGGCCAGTGCCTGGTGCGGTTGCAGACCATCGGCGCCCGCCTGTTCACGGGCGAAGGTGATCTGCTTCTTCAGGCCGGCGACACGAATTTCGAAGAACTCATCCAGGTTGCTGGAGAAGATCAACAGAAACTTCAGCCGCTCCAGCAATGGGTAGGACTCGTCCAGCGCCTGTTCCAGCACGCGGATGTTGAACTGCAGTTGCGAGAGCTCGCGGTGGATGTACAGGCTGCTGTCATCCAGGCCGGGAATGGCCACCGCTGGCACGGTCGCCGTGGTTTCGACGACCGCCGCGGGCGGAGCTGGCTCCAGCTCCGGCGGGGTCTCGTCGACTTGCTCCATCACAGGTTGAGCGTCTTTTACGGCAACTTCAGTGAGTACTTCGGTATTCATCGAATGTTCCTGGGAGGGCTATTTTTGCTCTCGTAACAATTGAGCGGCACGAACGGCAAAGTACGTCAGGATGCCATCAGCCCCTGCACGTTTGAAAGCGGTCAGGGACTCGAGGATAACCCCTTCGCTCAGCCAGCCATTCTGGATCGCCGCCATGTGCATGGCGTATTCGCCGCTGACTTGATACACAAACGTCGGCACTTTGAATTCTTCTTTTACCCGGCACAGGATGTCCAGGTACGGCATGCCTGGCTTGACCATGACCATGTCTGCACCTTCTGACAAGTCCGCCGCCACTTCGTGCAGGGCTTCGTTGCTGTTGGCCGGGTCCATCTGATAGGAGGCCTTGTTGGCCTTGCCCAGGTTCAGCGCCGAACCGACCGCATCGCGGAACGGGCCGTAATAGGCACTGGCGTACTTGGCCGAGTAGGCCATGATCCGTACATTGACGTGACCGGCCACTTCCAGGGCTTCGCGGATCGCCTGGATGCGACCGTCCATCATGTCCGATGGTGCCACGACCTGAGCGCCGGCTTCGGCGTGGGACAGGGCTTGCCTGACCAGTGCGTCGACGGTGATGTCGTTCTGCACGTAGCCTTCTTCGTCGAGGATGCCGTCCTGACCGTGGGTGGTGAACGGGTCCAGGGCGACGTCGGTGATCACGCCCAACTCAGGGAATTGCGCACGCAGCGCACGGGTCGCGCGCTGGGCAATGCCTTCAGGGTTCCACGCTTCGGCGGCGTCCAGGGACTTGAGCTCCGCTGGCGTCACCGGGAACAGCGCCAGCGCTGGAATCCCCAGCTCGACCCACTTGGCCGCCTCTTCCAGCAACAGGTCGATGGTCAGGCGTTCGACACCCGGCATCGAGGCCACTGCTTCGCGACGGTTTTCACCGTCCAGTACGAACACCGGCAGGATCAGGTCATCGACGGTCAGGACGTTTTCACGGACCAGACGACGCGAGAAGTCGTCACGACGGTTGCGGCGCAGGCGGGTTGCGGGGAACAAACGGTTGGCGGGGGTAAAGCTCACGGCAGACTCCTGAGCCCGCGCTTACGGGCGAGCGTGACAGTTATAAGCGGCCATTATGACGAACGTATTACAGTTGTGTGCACCCCTGTGACAGGTAGCCGCATTCCATTGTCGTTGTAGGAAATGTTCACGTCGAGACACATTTGGACACTTTCCTGAATGTGTCCGAAGGGTTAGGCTGCGCGTTCATTTCGCCAGCACCCAGACAATGCTCCAACAATTTCTGCATGACTTTGGCTACTTTGCCCTTTTTCTAGGCACGTTCTTCGAAGGCGAAACCATTCTGGTACTCGCGGGCTTCCTCGCGTTCCGTGGATACATGGACATCAACCTGGTGGTGGTCGTGGCCTTCTTCGGCAGCTATGCCGGCGACCAACTGTGGTATTTCCTGGGCCGCAAGCACGGCCGCAAGCTGCTGGCGCGCAAACCGCGCTGGCAGATGATGGGTGACCGGGCGCTGGAACACATTCGCAAGCATCCGGACATCTGGGTACTGAGCTTCCGCTTCGTTTACGGTTTGCGTACGGTCATGCCGGTGGCCATCGGGCTGTCAGGCTATCCGCCGGGCCGCTACCTGTTGCTCAACGGCATTGGCGCGGCGATCTGGGCCGCAGCCCTGGCGGCGGCCGCGTACCATTTCGGCGCAGTGCTCGAAGGCATGCTCGGCAGTGTGAAGAAGTACGAACTCTGGGTGCTCGGCGCCCTGCTGGTCCTGGGCTTCGTGCTATGGCTACGTCGGCGCTTCAAGAATGCCCGCCTGGCCAAGCAGGTCTACGCCGACGAACAAGCCCTGAAAGCCGAAAGAACCAAGACCGAAGGCCCTACGACGCCAGTCGAGTGATGCGGTTTCTGCAACAGTAGAGACCGATGCCGCTCAACAGACTGTAACTGAGCAGGCCGCACCAGCCTGCCACGCTGGCCGGCCACAGCCCCACCATCGGGGCCAGCCATACCAAAAGCAGATTCGACGCCAGCCGCACCAGCTCCAGCTTAAACGCCCAAGGGCGATTCTCCAGGGCCACGCCCAGCACAAACAGACCGAACGCCACCGCTCCCCAGCCCAACACCAGGGCGGCGACTGGCACCGTCGTTTCAAGACTCATCAAATAGCTGCCCAGCGCGATGTACACGCAGAACTGCAACAGGATGTAGAGCTGCTGGCGCCCGTCCAGCGGCACTTCGAATTTGCGGAACCGGGCCAGGTCCGGCTTGCCTATCGGGTATTTTGCCGCCACGTCCGCCGGGCACCAGCCGGTGCGCATGAACCAGATCCGCAGCTTGTCCCAGGTGCTTTCGGCACGCCGTGCATCGGCCCACAACTGCGCGTAGAACTGCACGTTCGCCCATACGGGGTTCCAGCTCGCCAGCGGCGTGGTCACGCCGAAGATCACCGGCTCGTTGTCGTCTTCTTCCTGGAACGAGCCGAACAGTCGGTCCCAAATAATGAACACGCCACCGTAATTGCGATCCATGTACAGAGCGTTCTGTGCATGGTGAGCCCGATGATTGGATGGCGTGACAAAAAACCATTCGAACCAGCCGAGCTTGGGAATGTGCCGGGTGTGCACCCAGAACTGGTACAGCAGGTTCAGCGCGGCGACGCTGACGAACACCAGCAGCGGCACGCCGAACACCGCCAGCGGCAGATAGAAGATCCAGCTCAGCAGGAAACCGGTACTGGTCTGGCGCAACGCCGTGGACAGGTTGTAGTCCTCGCTCTGGTGATGCACCGAATGGGCGGCCCAGAGGATGTTGCGCTCGTGGCCCATGCGATGCAGCCAGTAGTAGCACAAGTCATAGAAGACAAAGGCGAACACCCAGGTCCAGACGCTGTCGGCCGATAACTCGAACAGCGCCAGATGCTTGAGGGCAAAGCCGTAGGTCAGCAGCCCCACGCCTTTGGTCAGCAGCCCCGTGGTGGTCGACAGCACGCCGGTGCTGAGACTGTTGATCGCGTCCGCCACCCGATAATTGCTCACCCCGCGCCAACGGTCGGCCAGCAGCTCGACGGCGATCAGGACAAAGAAAAACGGTACCGCATACAGAATGAAGTCCATGACGCGCCCTGACCGGAATCTTGAGGACCGATGCTATGTGTAACCGTGAATTAACCCTATGGCAACGCGTGACAAATTAGTGGACATTTAACGTCATGAATCTGGAGAAAAGCCCATGAGCAAAAAAGTTGCAGTGATCCTTTCCGGTTGTGGCGTGTACGACGGCGCCGAACTCCACGAGAGCGTCATCACCCTGCTGCGTCTGGACCAACGCGGTGCCCAGGTGCAGTGTTTCGCACCGAACATCGCGCAGTTGCATGTCATCAATCACCTGACCGGCGAAGAAATGCCCGAATCGCGCAACGTGCTGGTGGAGTCGGCGCGAATTGCCCGGGGTAACGTCAAGGATATCCGTGACGCGAACGTCGATGACTTCGATGCGCTGATCGTGCCCGGCGGCTTCGGTTCGGCCAAGAACCTCTCCAGCTTCGCCATTGAAGGCGCCGGCTGCTCCGTTCAGCCGGATGTCCTGGCACTGACCGAAGCCTTTGCCGAGGCCGGTAAACCGGTGGGGCTGATGTGCATTTCCCCGGCCCTGGCGGCCAAGATCTACGGCCCCGGCGTCACCTGCACCATCGGCAACGATACCGACACCGCCGCCGCGATGAACAAGATGGGCGCAACCCATACCGATTGCGCGGTCAGCGACATCGTCGAGGACAAGGCGCGCAAACTGGTGAGTACCCCGGCTTACATGCTGGCGCAATCGATCAGTGAAGCGGCATCGGGGATCAACAAACTGGTAGACCGCGTGCTCGAACTGACCCACGAAAACGACGCCTGACACGATTTATTGTAGGAGCTGGCTTGCCAGCTCCTACGGGGTTCATTGCAAGGGTCAGGTTTTGCGTGTCAGCCGTGTGAGTATCCGATCCAGCGCATTGGCAAACGCCTGCTTCTCACGGTCGCCGAACGGCGCAGGCCCTCCGCCCATTTGCCCCTGTTCGCGCAAATCGGTGAACAGGTTGCGCACAGCCAGCCGATCACCCATGTTCTGCGCATCGAACTCCTTCCCGCGCGGGTCCAGCGCGGCCACGCCCTTCTTCACCAGACGGTCGGCCAACGGCACATCGCTGCAAATCACCAATTCACCGGGAACTGCGTGCTCCACCAGGTAATCATCGGCCGCATCCGGGCCGCTCGGCACCACGATCAGCTTGACCAGCGCCAGACCTGGCTTGATCTGCGGCTGCCCGGCCACCAGCACCACTTCGAACTGGCGCTTGAGGGCGAACTTCACCACCAGATCCTTCGCTGCCCGAGGGCAGGCGTCGGCATCGATCCAGACACGCATTGGGTTTTTCCTCTATTGAAAAGCATCGCGGGCAAGCCCGCTCCCACAGAATACACATCGTCCATGTGGGAGCGGGCTTGCCCCGGGCGGCGCACCGACGAATTTGAGCGCAGCGAATGCTGTTTAAGAAACCTGCACCCGCTGTTTCTCAACCACCCGGCTACGGCCATACAACACGACAATCGCAATGATCGCCACCGCTTGCGCACTCAACGAATACGCATCGGCATGAATCCCCAGCCAGTCGAACTCAAAGAACGGCACTGGGCGCGTACCGAAGATCCCGGCCTCCTGCAGCGCTTTCACGCCATGCCCTGCAAACACCACCGACAAGGCGCACAAAAGACCAGCGTTGATGCTGAAGAACAGCGCCAGTGGCAACTTCGCCGAACCGCGCAAAATCACCCAGGCCAGGCCGATCAGCAGCACCAGCGCCGTGGCTCCACCGGCCAACACCGCGTTGTGCCCCGCGGGACCGGCCTGCAACCACAGGGTTTCGTAGAACAGAATCACTTCGAACAATTCGCGATACACCGAGAAAAACGCCAGGGTCGCAAAACCGAAACGCCCACCGCCACCGACCAGGCTGGTCTTGATGTAATCCTGCCAGGCCGCCGCGTGGCGACGATCATGCATCCACACCCCCAGCCACAGCACCATGACGCTGGCAAACAACGCCGTCGCGCCCTCCAGCAATTCGCGCTGCGAACCGCTGACATCAATCACATAGGCTGCCAGCGCCCAGGTGCCCAGCCCCGCCACAAACGCCAGGCCCCAACCGGCGTTGACGCTGCGCACCGCTGCCTGCTGCCCCGTGTTACGCAGGAAAGCCAGGATCGCCGCCAGCACCAGAATCGCTTCCAGACCTTCGCGCAGCAGAATCAGCAAGCCGGAAATGTAACTCAGCGACCAGCTCAAACCATTGTTGCCCAGCAGGCCGGCCGAGGCCTTCAACTTGTCCTTGGCCACTTCCAGGCGCTGCTCGACCTCGCTCACCGGCAAGCCGTCCTGCAACGACTGACGATAAGCCATCAGGGATTTTTCAGTGTCTTTACGCACGTTGGCGTCAATGTTGTCCAGCGAGCTTTCAACCAGCTCGAAGCCTTCCAGGTATGCCGCTACCGATAAGTCGTAGGCCTGGTCATGCTCACCGGCACGATACGCCGCGACGCTCTTGTCCAGAGTGGCAGCGGTGTAGTCGAGCAATTGTGCCGGGCCACGCTTGACCTGCGGCGGTTGAGCCCGCTGAGCACGGAACGTCGCGGCGGCTTGCGGGCCTTCGGCGGCCTGCACTTCGGCCGGGGTCTGACGGGCCAGGTCGGCGATGTTGTAGGTTTTGTCAGCATTGGCTGTCGCAAGGTCGGCACTGAAGCTGGCGATATAGGTAGCCAGGTCCCAACGCTGGCGATCATCCAGTTGATCGGCAAAGGCCGACATGTCGGTCCCTTCAACGCCCAGACCCAAGGTGCTGTAGATCGCGTAGAGGCTCAGTCGATCCAGTCGTGTGCTATCGCGCAGATTGGATGGCGGTGGCGTCATGCCGACACCTGCCGGGCCGTCGCCGGCGCCTGTATCGCCATGGCAGACCGAGCAATGCTGAGCGTACAGCGGCGCGCCACGCGCCGGATCCGGCGTGATGACCGGGGCCTGGCTGACTTCATAGGCCACGGCCAGCTTCGCCCCCAGTTGCCGGGCCTGGCGTGCGACGTCAGCACCGTCCTGACGGGCGCTGATGGAACTTCCCAGCGCGGTCAGGCTTTGCTCCAGCGCAACTTTTTCCGGTTTGGCCGGCATGGCCGTGATCAAACTTCCCAGCGTCTTGACCGACTCTTGCTGCGCGCGAAATCCGGCCTGATCCATGATGCTGCCCGCCTGCACCGTGTCCGGGTAATCCGCGCCGATGTAATCGAGCAAGTGCAGCGCCTGCGGCGCACCTTCGACGGGGGCGGCCAGCAACTGAACGCTGCACGCCGCGAACAGCGGCAGCAACAGCCAGGCCAGGAAACGGGAGGGGGCAATCATGAATGAATCTCAATTTGAAAAACGAAGTTACATATTGTTAACGCCCGATGGGTTTCGCTCAAGCTTTGTTGGGACTTCCTGCGAAATCGAGGGTTCTCCAAGATACTGATATGCCAATAAAAAAGGCGACCGCATGGGTCGCCTTTTCGGTGTTCTGTCGATTCAGACCGCAGCTCTGCGCAGCGTCGCCATGAACGCTGCCGCACCGATGAACAGCCCGGCAAAGGTCCGGTTCATGCGCTTTTGCTGTTTCGGCGTGCGCAGCAGACGCAGCACCTTGGACGCCAAACCGGTGTAGCCGGCCATGACGATCAGATCGACGCAGATCATCGTTACACCGATCACCAGATACTGAATCAACAGTGGAGCATGGGGGTCGATGAACTGCGGCAACACCGCCAGCATGAACACCAGGGCCTTGGGGTTACTGATGTTCACCAGAAAACCCCGGAACACCAGGGCCATCGGCTTGCCGATCTGGCGCACCGCTGCGTCATCGCTCATATCACTGGGCAGTGCACGCCATTGCTTGATCGCGAGGTAAACCAGATACGCCACGCCAAACCATTTGATGGCGTAGAAGGCCGTGGCCGAAGCCGTGAGAATGGCGCCGACACCGGCACCGACGATGGCGATCTGCAAAGCCAGGCCCAGTTGCAGGCCCAGGGCGTTCCAGTAACCGCGCCAGAAACCGTACTGCAGACCGCTGGACATCGACGCAATGGCGCCGGCACCGGGAGACAGGCTGATCACCCAGCAGGCGGCAAAAAACGCCAGCCATGTTTGAAGCTCCATTGCACACCTCGACTCAGACTCGTGACAGACGTCTAAGCTAATGCGGCTTTGGGTGGATGACTACCGATTTTTTGCGGGATGTTGCGGATGCCGACCAGCGCTTAGGGCTTGAGGGCCCCATCGCGAGCAAGCTCGCTCCTACAAGGGGCTCTCTGGCGCGAAGACGGTGTAGCAGTCAACAGAAGCCTTACTTTTCAAACCCGCTGGAAGGGAAAACATCCGTCCCGCGCCAGCGCCGCACCGAGCGCTGGAAGAACAAACTGTTGGGCACTTGCACCATGGCGCTGCCGGTCCCGAGCTCTTCGGCCTCGACCAGCGTGGTGTACAGCAGATTGATCGCCACCACCCGGCCTTTGACGCCGGGCTTGTCAGTGGTGTCCACCAACTCGACCACGTCGCCCAGGCGAAACGGGCCGACGGTGAAAATCAGGATCGCGCACAGCAGGTTCGACAGCACGCTCCACATGGCGAAAAAAGCCACTGCCGCGACCGCGACGAAACCGGACAATGCGGTCCAGAGCACCGTGGCCGATACGCCGAGTCGCTCCAGGACGAAAATCAACGCACTGCCCATGATCAGCCAGCGCAAACCGCCCCGCAGCGGCATCAGCAGTTGCGGCGGGAACGGATAGCGCTCACCAAGACGGGTCAGGCATTTGGCGACGAAGCGCTGGGCGAAGTAGCCGGCTAACAGGATCAGCAGGATTTGCACGCCGAGCCAGATCGGCTCGGCCCACACCGCCGGCAACGGCAGTTTGAAGGCGTCCATCAGGACAGTGCCTCCAGCTCCGCCTGCATGCTTTCCAGCAATTCCAGGGCTTCCATCCACGCTTCTTCCAGCTGTGCCTCACGCACCTTCAGCTTGGCCTGTTCGGCCAGCAGATCACGCAATTCGTTCTTGCGCGCCGGCTCGTAGATATCGCTGTCGCCGAGGCTGGCATCGATTTTCGCCAGCTTTTCGTGCAGCTTGCCCAACTCGGCTTCAAGCTTGTCAGCTTCGCGCTTGTGCGGCGCCAGTTGCTGGCGCAACGCAGCGGCGGCCTGACGCTGGGCTTTCTTGTCGGTCTTGTCCGGGTTGACCGGTGTGTTGCTGACCGGGGCATTGCGCTGGCGATACTCCACCAGCCAGCGGGTGTAGTCCTCCAGGTCGCCGTCGAACTCCTCGACCTTGCCGTCCGCCACCAGGTAGAAGTTATCGGTGGTGCTTTTGAGCAAGTGACGGTCGTGGGAGACCACCAGTACCGCCCCACTGAATTCCTGCAGGGCCATGGTCAGTGCCAGGCGCATTTCCAGGTCCAGGTGGTTGGTCGGTTCGTCGAGCAGCAACAGGTTCGGCCGATCCCAGGCGATCAAGGCCAATGCCAGGCGTGCTTTCTCGCCACCGGAGAAATTCAGTACCGGCTCGTCGATTCGCGCACCACGGAAGTCAAAACCACCGAGGAAGTCGCGCAGGGTCTGTTCGCGCTCGGTCGGCGCCAGGCGCTGCAAGTGCAGCAACGGGCTGGCCTTGGAGTCCAGAGAATCGAGTTGATGCTGGGCGAAGTAACCGACCACGGTGTTCTCGCCACGGGTCAAGCGGCCAGCCAATGGCGAGAGCTCACCGGCAAGGTTCTTGATCAGGGTCGATTTACCGGCGCCGTTAGGTCCGAGCAGACCGATTCGCGCCCCCGGGGTCAGTTGCAGCTTGACCTTCTCCAGCACGGCCTTCTCGCCGTAACCCAGGCGGGCATCTGACAAGTCGATCAGCGGACTGGAAATTTTCTGCGACTCACGGAAGACAAAGTCGAACGGTGAGTCGACGTGGGCGGCGGTCAGCTCTTCCATCCGCTCCAGTGCCTTGATCCGGCTCTGGGCCTGACGGGCCTTGGTGGCTTGGGCCTTGAAGCGGGCGATGTAGCTTTCCATGTGCGCACGTTGCGCCTGCTGCTTCTCGTAGGCCTGCTGTTGCTGAGCCAGGCGTTCGGCACGGGCGCGCTCGAAAGCGCTGTAGCCACCGCGGTACAGGGTGATCTTGCGCTGATCGACGTGGGCCACGTGATCGACCACGGCATCGAGGAAGTCCCGGTCGTGGGAAATCAGCATCAGGGTGCCGGGATAGCTCTTGAGCCACTCTTCGAGCCAGATGATGGCGTCGAGGTCCAGGTGGTTGGTCGGTTCGTCGAGCAGCAGCAGGTCCGATGGGCACATCAACGCCTGCGCCAGGTTCAGACGCATCCGCCAGCCACCGGAGAAATCCCCGACCTGACGATCCATCTGCTCGTTGGTGAACCCAAGACCGGCCAGCAACTTGCGCGCCCGGGCGTCGGCGGTGTAACCGTCGGCGCTGTCGAGTTCCGAGTGCAGGCGGGCCTGTGCGGCACCGTCATGGGCCGCTTCGGCTGCCGCCAGGTCACGTTGCACCTGGCGCAGGCGCAGGTCGCCATCGAGCACGTAGTCGACCGCCAGGCGCTCGAGAGTGTCGACCTCCTGGCGCATGTGGGCGATACGCCAGTCGGCCGGCAGCAAGCAATCACCCGAGTCCGGGTGCAGCTCGCCCCGAAGCAAGGCGAACAGGCTCGATTTGCCGGCGCCGTTGGCACCGATGAGGCCGGCTTTCTGGCCGGCGTGCAGGGTCAGCTCGGCGTCTTCTAGCAGACGTTGCGGGCCACGCTGTAAAGTCAGGTTCTGAAGTCGAATCATAATGGCGGCGGAGTCTACCAGCTTCGCTCGCAACTGGCGCGAGTAGCACTATGTCCTCTGACCTGTGGAGCTTTTCCCTGACCACTTATGCCCATCCAGGCGTTGAGCAGGCGTGCCTGCAATTGCAGTCGGCGGGAGTCAATGTGTGTCTGTTGCTGTGTGGTGCGTGGTTGGGACAACGGGGCGTGGCCTGCGATGAGCAACGTTTGCAGCAACTGCGCAGTGTGGCCGTCGCCTGGGACGCCGATGTCGTGGGACCGTTACGCGCCTTGCGCACACAATGGAAGGCCGAGGCTACGGAAGACGCCGATTTGCATAGCCTGCGTGAACAAGTGAAGGCACTCGAACTGGAAGCCGAACGGCATCTGTTGTTGCGGCTGGAGAGAGCGGCGCAGAGTTGGCCGCAAGGTGCCGAGACCGATCTGGCGGCCTGGCTGGAAGGTGCGGCGGCTGAGGCCGCCCACCTGCACCGCGACGCGCTGCATCAGCTGCGCGTCGCGGTAACCGGCACTTAGGAAGCGCTGGTTGGGGTGGTTGCTGCGATCGATGCGGCGGCCGGCGTTGGCGCTGGCGTGGCTGTCGAGGTGGCTGCTGCTAAAGCAGACGTTGCTGCCGGAGCCGGGTTGGCTGGTTTGGCAACTGGTGCGGTGGCTGGCTTGGCGGCAACCGGCTTTTTCACTGCAGGTTTGGCTGCTGGTTTTGCAGCAGGTTTTGTAGCAGCCGGTTTGGCGGCAATTGGCTTGGCAGCGGTTGGCTTGGCGGCAACGGCTGGTTTCGCTGCAGCTGGTTTAGCGGCAGGTTTGGCAGCCGCTTTTACGGCAGGTTTTGCCGCTGGCTTAGCTGCTGGTTTGGCTGCCGGTTTTGCAGCGACAGGTTTTGCAGCCGGCTTGGCAGCAGGTTTCGCCGCAGCGGTCCGGGTGGCTGGTTTAGCGGCCGGTTTTGCCGCTGGTTTAGCTGCCGGTTTAGCGGCGGTGGTTTTAGCCACGGCCGGTTTGGCAGCGGCGGTTTTTACAGCGGCTGGTCGTGCAGCGGCTGGTTTGGCAGCCGTGGTTTTAGCCGCAGGTTTTGCAGCGCTGGCAGCAGCCGGTTTTCTCGCTGCCGGTTTTGCAGCCGGTTTGGCGGCGGCAGTTTTGGCTACTGGCTTGGCAGTTGCCGGTTTTGCAGCAGCAGGCTTGGCCGGTGCTTTTGCAGCAGCCGGTTTGGCAGCGGTTTTCTTCGCAGGTGCCGCAGCAGGTTTGGCCGCGCGCAGGGACAACGCCTTGCCGACAGCCTCTTGTACACGACCGACGCCCTGAGCCAGTTTCAGGCTTTCCTGAGCATCGCGCTTGAGTTGCAGAATGTAGCCGCGGGTTTCCGATTGACGATTCTTGAGGGCATCGAGCAGCTCTTCAAGATCGGCCACTGCGTCCTTGGCCTTGGCTTGTGCCTTGGCTTTTCCGGCCGCCGCAGCGTCCTGCAATTTGGTGCGGGACTTGTGCAGTTTTTCTTGCGCTTTTCCGCGCTGCTTTTCCAGTTTGGCGAGCAGTTTTTCAGCATCAGCCAAGGCTTCGGAACAAGCGGTTTCCAGGTGCTCGAGCAGGCTGCTCGAGAGTTGTTGGAGCAGGTGCAATGGAGTGTTTACTGGCTTCTTGGTGGCCGACATGGTTTACCTCCTGGCTGAAGTGAGTGCGGCTCATACTAGACCTCTGCTGCAACCGCCGCTAGGGCATGTTGACACTATCGAAAGCGTTGTGTTGCAAAGGACTGAAAAACTTCTGCGTCGCAGCAAAAGCAGTTCACCGTTGCGCATATTCTCGCTGGCATAATCGCCCGCAATTCAGGTCGGAGAGTGCCCATGTCGCGCTACCTTTTTTTATCGCTGTGCGCGTTTTTTTCGGTGGCCCAGGCCGCCGCGACAACACAGGAAAATGAAGCCCACGATCTCGCTTACAGCCTGGGTGCGAGCCTTGGCGAACGCTTGCGCCAGGAGGCTCCCGACCTGCAACTCCAGGCACTGGTCGAAGGATTGCAGCAGGCCTATCAGGGCAAGCCGCTGGCGCTGAAGGACGAACAGATCCAGCAGATATTGACCGAGCATGAAGCCCGGATTGCCATGCAGTCAGCCGAGCCGCAAAGCGAAATGGCACTGGAAAAAGAACAGCGCTTTCTCGCCGCCGAGAAAGCCAGACCCGGCGTGCGCGAATTGGCTGACGGTGTGCTGCTGACCGAGTTGACGCCGGGCACTGGCGCCAAGGCCGGACCGAACGGCAAGGTGCAGGTGCTGTACATCGGACGCCTGCCCGACGGCACGGTGTTCGATCAGAACAGTCAGCCACAATGGTTCAGTCTCGACAGCGTGATCGCCGGATGGCGCAGTGCATTGCAAAACATGCCGGTCGGGGCGAAATGGCGACTGGTGATTCCATCGGCCCAGGCCTATGGTGCCGACGGTGCCGGCGACGTGATCGCCCCCTTCACTCCACTGGTGTTCGAAGTCGAATTGCGCGGTGCTACCGGCTGAAGACACAAACGAAAACGGCGTGCCTTGGCACGCCGTTTCGGGATCTTGCAGGAAGCGCTTCAGGCCTGAACCGAATCGGCTTCCTTGTGGGCAGTGTGCAGTACTTCGATCAGGCAGTCTTCCAGCTCAAAGCGTTCATGCAGTAGTCCGCCGAGTGTCTTGAACTCTTCGGCGACACACTTTCCTGCATCACACAGGTCATTGAACGCGAGTAGCTTTTCGGTGATGACGTCGATCCGCGGGTAGATCGTCTCGGCGAGCTCCAGGCCACGCTTGTCGTTGAAGGCCTTCGCCTCCCCCGTTAGCTGTTCGTAGATCTCGAAATGCCCGGCAGACACATAATCCACCAGCACACCGCAGAACTCCTGCAAGGGTTTACGATCCTCGCCTAGCGCCTCAGGCTTTGCGCCAAGCTTGTCGTAGGCATCGATCAGCTCTTTGCGCTCCTGCAACCAGCGGTCAATAAGCAGGTGCACTCCACCCCAGCGTTCCTGAGCATTCTGACAACTTTCGAGCATGGTGATCTCTCTTCCCTTGTGGGTCAGCTGCTCTATGCCCGTTCGCCTCTTGTTACGTCAGTGGGCGGTCAGGCAGAGCGTCATCGAGCAACATAATTCCAATGACACGTGCGGGCCAGATTATGCCCGCACGACACTGGCTTCAAGGTACGCAGACGATAATGTTCATACAAGTGTTTAATCGCCCGCAAAGGCCCGGTGCGACGACTCGCCGCCGAGTGGTCGCCGAAAGCTGATCCAGACCAGTCGCAACGACTGGTAAGCGGCCAGAATCAACATCGCGACGAAGAACAGCAGGCTCCACTCTGTGAGACTCAGATCGAACAGCGTCCAGGAAATTTCCACACAATCGGCTGCGCCCTTGAACATTTGCCGTACTACGGATAGCCATGGCGAACTGGCCAACAGTTCCGCCAGATGGGTCGAGCACGCCGCTGCCTGTTCCGCCGGAAGGCTTTGCAGCAGGACCTGTCGCCACGCCGTGACAGTGCCGGCCAGGCTGCAACCAAGACCGAGCAGCCAATACAGAACGTTTCCGATGCGACCGGGGCCATGGACCGAAGCCATCAGGCAGACACCGGTAAAGAGCGCCAGACAAAACCGTTGCACAAGACACAAGCCGCAAGGCCGCAGGCCGACTGCATATTCCAGATAATAGGAAACGCCCATCGCCAGGGCACCCGCAACGAAAGCCATGAAAAACAAGGAGCGTGAGTAGGCCAATGACATGGCTTTTCCGTAAAAGTAGTGACAGACCGTTACGGTAGAGGAAAGCGCGACGGCCTTTCAAGGCAAGCGCCCACAGAGACTTCAGCAAAGGTGTAGGGAAACCCCGACGCAGGCGAGAGGATAATACGTAGCCCTCTGTAGGACTTTATCTGCGACGAAATTTGACTACGGAATTTCAGTCAATCATCGTACTGCGGCGAGGAAGATTTCTGCCTCGCCGCAGGTCATTGCTCAGGTGCTTGAACCTGGCGCCAGCGAATGGCTCAAGCGCGAACCGGCACTGGCAGAGGGGCCGCGAGCAAGCGCTCATCCAACAAACCCAGGCCCTCCTGAAACAACTGGTTGCTGCGCTCGGTATCACCCATTTGCGCCAACAACCTCGCCAGTTCCGCACAGGCTTCCGGATTGCGTTGTACACGCAGGCTGCTTTCCAGGTAGTCCCGGGCCTTGCCCCACAAACTGTTTTGCAGGCATAGACGACCCAGTGTCAGCAGTAGGCCCGGATCGGCCGGATGCTCCTTGAGCCAGCCTTCGGCAGCCTGCAGCTGGCGGGCCGGATCATTGCCGCGAACCAGTCCGTAGAGCCGTGCCAGGTGACTGTCGTAGCTGCGCTTGAGAGCGCTGCGCAGCACTTCTTCGGCTTCGACCTGAGCCCCCAGCTGACGCAGTTGTTCGGCATACGCGAGCACCAGTTGCGGCTCCTGACGCTGTGCTGAGGTCAGTTGTTGCCAGGCACGTTCGAGCGATTGCTGCCCCACCGTCCCGTCTTCTTCCCGTTGCGCCGCCAGAGACAGGTTCGCCCCCCAGGCCCGACGCTCCAGTTCGGCGAGTTCGGCCGCCGGCAGGATTTTGTCCTTGCGCAGCTCCGGCAGCAGGCGAATCACTGCCGACCAGTCACCACGCTGCTGAAGCAGGCGCTGCAACTGACGCAGGGTCTGTGCGTTATGAGGGTGGCGATCACGCATGGCTTGCAGGGTGGCGAGGGCGCCGTCGGTATCACCGCGGTCGGTCTGCAACTGGGCGTGGCTCAAAGCGATCGCCAACTCGGCCCGAGGCTGGCGCTCCAGGGCACGCTCCAGCAAGTTGTCGCTTTCTTCGTAATTACCTTGTTCGTTTGCGGCACGGGCCGCACCGAGGTAGTAAAGCAGCGGTTGGCGCTCGGCTTCGGCAGCCCGATGCAAGTGACGCTGCGCGCTGGCCCAGCGACCTTCGGCCAGGTCGAGTTGACCGTGTTCGATCGCCACCTGCACCCGACGGCTGCGGTTACGTCGCGACCACGGATTGACCACGCCACTGGAGGCCATCACCAGTTCGACCAGCGACTTGATGCCCCAGATCACCAGCCAGAGCACAGCCACCAGCGCCAAAGTAGCCCACAGGCTCGACTCATAGCGGAAGGTCTTGTAGGCGATCAGCACGTAACCGGAATGTTCTGCAATCGCCAGCCCCAGCGCAGCGGCAGCGGCGATCACGAGGAACACGATCACATAGAGGCGTCTCATGGCGTGGCCTCCGGCGCAGTGTGCGCGGCAGGCCTGGCCAGTGGCTTGACCGAATCTTCGGCGTTGACGTTGCGCCGCTCCAGATACCCCTGCACCGCGCTCAGGGTGCTGGTCATATCCGGCGTGACGACGGTAACGGGTTGCTTGCTCAACTCAGCCACCTGCTCAAGCATGACTTTGCTTTGCGCGTTGTCCGGGTTGAAGTTGCCCTTGAGGATGTCCCGCGCTTCGTCCAGCACTTGGGAATAAACCGCAGCCTGACCATTGAGTGCAGCCCACTGTGCTTGCTCCAGCGCCAGGCTCAGGGCCAGGCGCACCTGAATCAGGCTCTGGCCGGCCAGCAATGGGCGAACGTTTTTATCGGCATTGAAATCGATACGGATGTAGCGCGAAATCTGATCCCACCATTGCGCCCAGCGACTGGCACCGTCGCCATCGGCAGTCAGGCCCAGCAACGAATCGCCACGGTCCTTGTACTCCGGCGCCAGCTCGGTGAGGCTGGCCACTTGATCGCGCAACGCGCCCAGACGCAGAAACAGCCCGGTGCGATCCGGTTGCTCGGTACTGCGCAAGGCAATCAGGGTCTTGGCCACTTGCTCGCGAGCGGCAAAGGCACCTGGATCGTTCTGCTCGCGCAGTATCTCGTCGGCACCCTGAACCAGTGCCTGGGCGCTGCTGATGTCCTGCAAGGCAGACAGTCGCAGGCTGGCAAGACGCAACAGATGCTCGGCCTCGGCCAGACGCCAGTCCTTGCGACTGGCACCGAGTATGGTTTCCAGTCGCTGGTTCAAACGCTGCTGATCACCTTGCAGCTGGATCACCAGGCGACTGCGTGCTTCCAGTTCATCAGCAGGAGGCAATTGCGCCAGGCGTGCGCTCAAGCGCTCCTCATTGAGCTTGAGGCTCTGCGCCTGGTCATTCAACGCCTGAACCTGGCTCAGTTGCTGCTGATTATTGGCCTGCAGGTGACGCACCTGCCAGACGCCCCAACCGCCCACCGCAACACCGGCCGCGCCCAGCAGCAGCGCGACGATAGCCAGACCATTGCCTCGACGCTGCACGGCAACAGGTGGCGGCGGCATTTCATCAACAGGAGCATCAACAGGTGTATCAAGCACCGGTCGCGAGTCATTTTTCGGCAAGGCTGTTTCGCTCACGTATCCATCCTTTGCATTAGAAAACGGGCACGGGATGCTCCCGTAACGCCGTCAGCAAGGCCGCGGCACTGGCACCGCGACAATCCACAACTGTTTTGGCCCCGGCGGCACGCGCCAGCTCGGCAACCCTGGGGCTTGGTACAAACAACGGCAACCGCGCCAATTGCGGCCAGGCGTCGCCAGCCAACTGATGCAGGTGCTCAAAACCTTGTCCACTGCTGACCACCAGCCCGTTCAGGCGTTCCGCCTGGATCCGTTCCGGCAGCGCTGTCGGCGGGTAAATCGGCAATGCCCGGCGGTACAATTCCAGATACTCGACACTAGCACCAAGCTCGCGCAAACGCTCAGCCAGCAACTCGCGCCCGCCCTCCCCGCGCAGGATCAGCACTCGCGCATCGGGTTGTGCGATAGCCTCGCGCAGTCGGGAAAGTTCGAGCAAGGCTTCACTGTCATCGCCTTCTGCCGGAAAACTCACGTCCAATCCGTGATCCTCGAGGATCTGCGCAGTCGCGGCGCCGACACTGAACCACTTCACACCAGCCGGCGTTGGCGAAAACCGCTCAAGCAGCTCGACGCCGATCCGGGCGGCCGGCTTGCTGACCACGATGACGGCGCAGAACTGATCCAGCGCCTGAATCACTTGGCGCATTGTGTCAGTGGTCGCAAGGGGCACGATGTCCAAAAGCGGCAGACTGTTACTGAATATCCCCTGCTCGGCCAAAAAACTGCTCAGCGCCGCCGACTCATCGGCGGGACGCGTCAGCAGCAAGCGCCAGCCAGTCACTCGTGACCAGCCTCGCCATAGACCGCTTTCAGAATCTCGTCGGCGCCCTGGCTCAAAAGGTCTTCGGCCACTTGCACACCAAGCGCCTCGGCATCGCCACGCGGCGCACGAGCCTGGGCACTGAGCAGCCGGCCACCACTCGGATCACCGACCAGCCCGCGCAACCAGATCTGCTCACCTTCCAGCACGGCGTAGCAGGCAATCGGCACCTGGCAACCGCCATTGAGATGCTTGTTCAGGGCACGTTCGGCGGTCACACGGGTGGCGGTGTCCTGGTGATGCAGGGGCGCCAGCAACGCGTGAATTTCACTGTCGGCGCTGCGGCATTCGATCCCCACCGCACCCTGGCCACCGGCTGGAAGGCTGTCGTCGACACTGATGGCCGATGTGATGCGATCCTCAAAGCCCAGACGGATCAGGCCGGCAGCGGCGAGGATGATGGCGTCGTATTCGCCGGCATCGAGCTTGGCCAGGCGGGTGTTGACGTTGCCGCGCAGGAAGCGGATTTCCAGGTCCGGGCGACGGGTCAGCAATTGAGCTTGGCGGCGCAGGCTGGAGGTGCCGACGATGCTGCCCCGGGGCAACTCGTCCAGGCTGGTGTAGGTGTTGGAAACGAAGGCGTCGCGCGGGTCTTCACGTTCGCAGATGCAGAACAGGCCGAGGCCTTCGGGGAAGTCCATCGGCACGTCCTTCATGGAGTGCACGGCGATGTCGGCTTCATTGTCCAACAGCGCGGTTTCGAGTTCCTTGACGAACAGGCCCTTGCCGCCGATTTTCGACAACGGTGAGTCGAGCAGCTTGTCGCCACGACTGACCATGGGGACGAGGGTCACCAGCAGGCCCGGATGAGCCGCTTCAAGGCGGGCTTTGACGTATTCGGCCTGCCACAGGGCGAGTGCGCTTTTGCGGGTGGCGATGCGGATCTGGCGAGAGGACATGGATCAATCCGTACTGAATAGATACGGCAGATAATAACAGCTCAGCCAAATCCACTTTGACTTGTATCAGATACTACTCGGCCTCCCTGGCCCCGGATGTCCGGCAATCGGGTGTGAAACTCACCTGCGGACAGCTGTTTAAAGCTGTTGCATCATCTTGCGCACGCCAGCCACATGGCGCCGGCTGACGATCAGCGCATCACCGTTGAGGCCTTTGAGGAACAGCTGAAAATGCCCCAGGGGTGTGCGTTGCAATCGTTCGATGCGCTCGCGGGCGACCAGTGCATTGCGATGGATACGCACGAAGCGGTCACCGAATTCGTCCTCGAGGGCCTTGAGCGGCTCATCGAGCAGCACCTCACCGCCTTCGTGGCGCAAGGTCACGTATTTGTGGTCGGCAATGAAGTACACCACCTGATCCAGCGGAATCAACTCGATCCCTTTACGGGTTCTGGCACTGATATGGCTGCGCGGGCCGTTGCCGCTTTCGGCAGCAGGGCGGGTCAGGGCGGCGAGCTGGGCACGACTGGGGCGCTCGGCTCTCTTTAATGCGTCATGTAGTTGTTCAGTTCTCACAGGTTTCACCAGATAGCCTACGGCGCTGGCCTGTAAGGCTTCCACGGCAAATTCATCGGGCCCGGCGCAGAACACCACGGCGGGCGGAGTTTCGCGTTCGCACAACCGCGCAGCCACTTGCAGGCCATCGAGGCCGGGCATGCGGATATCAAGCAATACGATATCCGGCTTATGGCTGTCGATCAGTGCCAACGCCTCTTCGCCATTCGTGGCACTAGGCTCCAGGACACTGTATCCCTCGAGTTCGCCAACCATTCGGCTCAGGCGCTCGCGGGCCAAGGGTTCGTCATCAACGATCAGGACATTCATATTGCGCTGGATTCCTGCGTGAGTCTCGCACAAGGATAGCGTAGACAGGTGAAGTGACGTCTGTCACCGCGATCCACGCTAAGACTAGCCCGAGCGTCAAAAAGTGCCGCTGGTCGGGCAGCTAAATTTTCATCTGCCAGGCGACTGGCGGCCCAGGCCAGCATTGGCGACACATCGCCACAGGGTTTGCTGATACGCAATATGAACACCCCACTCTTTTTATAGCCAGCGACTGCACCGAGAAATGCGCTGATCCTATTGTCCAACTGTAGACGGTTGCCGGGACGTTATTGCCCAATTGAAAAATATCGTTGCGCTGATCGCTAATGTAGGAGCGAGCTTGCTCGCGATGAACCTGGCGTCGACGCGTTTATCCAGGAAGCACGCGTAATCGTTGACGCCCATCGCGAGCGAGCTCGCTCCTACACAAAAAACGTGTCGTCCAGTGTCAGCGACAGGATTGGCAACCCTGTTATTATCCGTGCCAGCGTTCCACGCCTTCTTTCATCAAGCCGATACGAGCGAATTCATGAGCACTGACAAGACCAATCAGTCCTGGGGCGGCCGCTTCAGTGAACCCGTCGACGCCTTCGTCGCCCGCTTCACCGCCTCCGTCACCTTCGACCAGCGCCTGTATCGCCACGACATCATGGGCTCGATCGCCCACGCCACCATGCTGGCCAAGGTCGGCGTGCTGACCGATGCCGAGCGCGACAGCATCATCGATGGCCTGAAGACCATCCAGGGTGAAATCGAGGCCGGCCAGTTCGACTGGCGCATCGACCTCGAAGACGTCCACATGAACATCGAGGCGCGCCTGACCGACCGCATCGGCGTGACCGGTAAAAAGCTGCACACCGGCCGCAGCCGTAACGATCAGGTCGCCACCGACATCCGTCTGTGGCTGCGTGACGAAATCGACCTGATCCTGGCAGAAATCACCCGCTTGCAAAAAGGCCTGCTGGAACAGGCCGAGCGCGAAGCCGCCAGCATCATGCCGGGATTCACCCACTTGCAGACTGCACAGCCGGTGACGTTCGGGCACCACATGCTGGCCTGGTTCGAAATGCTCAGCCGCGACTACGAACGTCTGGTCGACTGCCGCAAGCGCACCAACCGCATGCCGCTGGGTAGCGCGGCGCTGGCCGGCACCACCTACCCGATCGATCGTGAATACACCGCACAATTGCTGGGTTTCGACGCGGTTGGCGGCAATTCGCTGGATAATGTCTCCGATCGCGATTTCGCCATCGAATTCTGTTCCGCCGCCAGTATCGCGATGATGCACCTGTCGCGCTTCTCCGAAGAGCTGGTGCTGTGGACCAGCGCGCAATTCCAGTTCATCGATCTGCCCGACCGTTTCTGCACCGGCAGCTCGATCATGCCGCAAAAGAAAAACCCGGACGTGCCGGAGCTCGTGCGCGGCAAGACCGGCCGTGTATTCGGCGCGCTGATGGGCCTGCTGACCCTGATGAAAGGCCAGCCTCTGGCCTACAACAAGGACAACCAGGAAGACAAGGAACCACTGTTCGACGCCGCCGACACCCTGCGCGACTCGCTGCGGGCCTTTGCCGACATGGTTCCGGCGATCAAGCCCAAGCACGCGATGATGCGCGAAGCGGCCCTGCGCGGCTTCTCCACCGCCACCGACCTGGCCGACTACCTGGTGCGTCGCGGCCTGCCATTCCGTGATTGCCACGAAATCGTCGGTCATGCCGTGAAGTACGGCGTGGACAGCGGCAAGGACCTGGCGGAAATGAGCCTGGAAGAACTGCGCAAGTTCAGCGACCAGATCGATCAGGACGTATTCGCCGTACTGACCCTCGAAGGCTCGGTCAATGCCCGTAACCACATCGGCGGCACTGCGCCGGCGCAGGTGAAGGCTGCTGTGGCGCGCGGTCAGGCACTCCTCGCCAGCCGCTAAAAGCTTCGTCGGATCGCCGCCCGGAGCAAGCCCGCCCCCACAGGTTTGGTGTGCAAACACAATCCAGTGTGGGAGCGGGCTTGCCCGCGATGACTGACTTCAGAGCGCCACAGAACTACTTTTTGGTAGCAATCATCGCCATGAACGCCGGCATCGCCGCTTCCCGATCAGCCGCCACACGCTGCACATTCGGATTACCTCCCAAAAACTCCAGCAGCGCCTTGGCCTTTGGCATCTCGGCCAATAGATCGATGTCAAACAACTTCTTGGCGACCCCACACGCCAGCGGCACGCTGAACAGGAAATACAGATCCGCCACGCTCAAGCTGTCGCCAGCCACGTAAGGGCTGAATTTGCCATGGCGGCCTAGCGCTGCCATCCCCAGCAACAGTTCGGCCTTGGTTTTTTCCTTGATCGCTTCCGGCACGGTCATGCCAAAAAACGCTTCGGCGAAGCAGGCTCGCGCCGGCAATTCGATGTACAGCTCGATTTCCCTGGCCAGTGCCAACACCTGCGCGCGCTCGAACGGATCGCTCGGCAACAGCGGTTTGCCTTTCTGACTTTGCTCGATGTATTCGAGGATCACGCTGGTTTCATTGACGAAGCCCTGTTCCACGCACAGCACCGGGACCTTTCCACGCGGGCTGATGGCCAGTGCTTCGGGGCTGGTGCCACCGTAAAACGGTACTTCTTCGAAGGGCAGTCCTTTTTCCAGCAACGCCAGTTTGACCATGTTGTAGTAGTTACTGACGGAGAATCCATAAAGCTTGATCATCACAAAGCCTCCAGGCCATGCGGGGTGGGCAGTGCCTGTTTATAGAACGCTGCCGGGATTCTTGCCAGCAGCATCACGCGGCTGAATGCGGGTAAACTGGCCACCTTTCCCTGAGGAGCCTGCCATGAGCGAGCCGACCCCCGATACCAACCAAGACGACATCGACGAAGAAGAGTTCGCCGAGAACACGCTGATCGAAGCCATCGAGAATCAAATCGAAAGCGACAACCCGCCAGCGGCCAAGGCGACCTTCAACAAGTTGACGCTGGTGGGTTACGAGCGGGAAGAGATCCTCAACTTGATGGCCCACGTTCTGGCGGTAGAAATCGACGCGATCCTCGAAGAAGACCGCGCGTTCAATACCGAATGGTACGAAGCTGCACTGCGTGCACTGCCCGAGTTGCCACCGGAAAAGCAGTAAGCCCCCCCTGTAGGAGCGAGCTCGCTCGCGAAAAACCCGAGAGCGCCGCTGGGCATCTGGTTTTACGCGTTATCGTTCACGACCATCGCGAGCAAGCTCGCTCCTACAAGTCAATTTCCACCCCAACCAAAAAAACCCTGTCGCGAGCACTGGACATGCCAGACAAGCGGGTTCACCTTAGGGGCGCTGTCGTCCAATTCCTAGAAAGTCTGGAGTCCTTATGTCGCTTACCCCTGAGTTGGTTGCCGAACTGGAAATCCTCGCACTCTTCAACCTGGACAGTTCCCAGGAAGGTTTGAAAATTCATCAGTCCGCTGCCCCGAAAGCCATTGCCGCTGCCAAACGTCTATTTGAAAAAGATCTGATCGACCAGCCCGATGGTGGTTATCTGACCAGCCTGGGCCGTGACGCCGCGCAAAATGTGCAAACCGTGCTCACCATTCTGAAATCCGAAGAAACAGCCTGAATTCCCCCATATCGCCCACGGAAACCCCTGCTGAAGGATTTCCGCGGGCGCACTTTGTTGCCCGTTTTCGCCACGCGATAGAAATCTGACGCCAGAAATACAAAATCAGCTTAAAAGTCCCGCAGCCGAGGCGCTAAACTGCCCCACACCTGAGACTCCCACGTCCGAGCCCTGCGAGCCGGTTTGAGCTGACATGACGCGCACCCATGAAATCCGCCCTGATCTGGACGAGGGAATCGACCGCAAGGTTCTCAGCCAGTTGCGCGCACGCTTTCTGAAACTCAATGCAGGACGCATGGCTCGCGCCATGGAAGGGTTATCGACCCGCCAGCAAGGGGTCCTGACCTTGCTGCCGCTGTTTTTCCACGTTAATCATCCGCTGCTGCCCGGCTACGTTTCCGGCAGTACACCGGCCGGGCTGTCGAATTTCGAGCCGGATGCCAATGTCCTCGCTGAAGCCCAGCGCCTGACCCGCTCGTTTTCCTACAAGCCGCGCCACGGCAGCAACCCGCCCCGGCCGATTCACGGACTGTTCCTGATGGGCAGCCTCGGCACCCTGGCGCAAGCCGACCAGAGCGACATGGATGTGTGGGTCTGCCATGGGCCGGACCTGACCGAGAGCGAGCTCGCCGAACTGCGCAAAAAATGCCAGCTGCTGGAAGCCTGGGCCGCCAGCCAGGGCGCCGAAGCGCACTTTTTCCTGATCGACCCGACCCGCTTCGTCCGTGGCGAGCGCGATACCCAGCTGAGTTCCGAGGATTGCGGCACCACCCAGCACTACCTGTTGCTGGACGAGTTTTACCGCACTGCGATCTGGCTGGCCGGGCGTACGCCGATCTGGTGGCTGGTGCCGGTCTATGAAGAGTCGAGCTACGACCGCTACACCCATACCTTGATCTCCAAACGCTTTATCCGCGCCGATGAAACCCTCGACCTCGGCAACCTGGCCTTCATCCCGCCCGGCGAATTCATCGGTGCCGGGCTCTGGCAGTTGTTCAAGGGCATCGAGTCGCCCTACAAGTCGGTACTCAAGCTGTTGCTGACCGAGGTTTATGCCAGCGAACACCCCAGGGTCCATTGCCTGAGCCTGCGCTTCAAGCAAGCGGTGTTCGCCAATCGCCTCGACCTCGACGAACTGGATCCGTACGTCGTGGTGTACCGGCGTATCGAAGAATACTTGCTCGCCCGCAACGAACCCGAGCGCCTGGAACTGGTACGTCGCGCGCTGTACCTGAAGGTCAATCGCAAACTGACCGGCAGCCGCCGCACCCAGAGCTGGCAACGTTCATTGCTTGAGCGCCTGGCCCATGAATGGCACTGGGACCAGCGGCAACTGGCCCTGCTCGACAGCCGCAGCCAGTGGAAAGTCCGCCAGGTCAGCTCCGAGAGACGGGCGCTGGTCAACGAGCTGAACTACAGCTATCGCTTCCTCACCCAGTTTGCCCGTCACGAACAAACGGTCAGTCGCATCAACAAGCGCGACCTGAGTGTCCTCGGCCGGCGCTTGTACGCCGCTTTCGAGCGCAAGGCCGGCAAAGTCGAGTTCATCAACCCCGGCATCGCCCCGGACCTGGCCGAAGACACCCTGACGCTGGTGCACGCGCCGAACAAAAAAGAACCGGGACAAGGCCAGTGGGGCTTGTACAACGGCAGCCTGACGGCGCTGGAGTGGGAACACTTCGCACCGATCAAACGCAGCCGTCACTTGCTGGAACTGCTGACCTGGTGCCACCGCAATGGCGTGATCGACAGCAGTACCCGCCTGGCCCTGCATCCCGGCACCAGCGACTTGAGCGAATTCGAACTGTTCAACCTGCTCGGCAGCCTGCAACAGACCATCGCCCTGCCCTTGCCCACCGTCGCCGAAGAACCTCTGTTGCGCGCCAGCGTGCCGAGTGAAGTGCTGATTCTGGTCAACGTCGGCATCGATCCGCTCAAACACCATCGCGACCTGAATATCCTGATGACCACCGAGCGCACCGACTCATTGAGCTATGCCGGTGTCCGGGAAAATCTGGTGCTGACCCTGGACCAAATCACGCTCAATAGCTGGAACGAAGTGCTGGTCGGTCGCTACGACGGCCCACACGCCCTGCTCGACTGCATTCGCGACTACCTCAACAACCTGCCGGCCGGGCCGCAACAACCGAAGTTGCGGGTGCGTTGCTTCTGCCATAACCGTGCGCAGTTCATCGCCCAACGGGTAGAAGAAATCCTCGATACCGCGCAGAACCTGCTGCTGAGCCGACTCAATCATCGCTACGTGATCCAGGTCCAGCAGCACTACCACGTGCTGGAGCTCGTGCCGGGCCAGGTCCAGCACATCGCACTGGCCACGCTGCCGGCGCTGATCGGTTACCTGGGTGAGGAAATGGCGAGCTACAGCCCGCTTCACCTGGACCCAAAGGCACTGGAAGACCACGACCTTGCGCTGTTCCTGCCCACGGGCCAGCCGGGCTGCATTCAAGTGTTCTACCGGGTCAACGAAGATCAGGCCGATCTGTACGTGCTCGATGAGTTCAATGCCCTGTGGCAGCAGCGCCTGCCCTGGCACGACGAGCAAAGCCTGCTGGTGCCGCTGCAGCGCTTCCTGCAATCGATCCAGTACCGTCGCGATGCCTTGTTGCCGATGGACGCAGCCCACCCGCTGAACCTCGACACCCTGTATTGCCAGTTGCTGCCGTCAGGCCCTGGCCGGGCGCGCCGCATCGAAGCCCGGCCGGTACCACAGACGCCAGTGAACAAACCGTTCTACGACGTGCAGGCGATCGTCGGCAAAGCCGCACCGGGTCAGGTGCAGGTGACGTTGTATTGCAATCAACGGGAGTTTTCCGAACTGGAGTATGGCGACCAGCTGTTCAGCGTGGTCGCCCGGGAAATCGTCGGGCAGCGCCGGGAAACCGAACGCTACCGCTGCTACATCACCGACCTGGACCTGTCAGGCCTGCTCGGCGAAGGGCAAAGTTCCACCCATCTGTACCTGCGCTACAAGGCCGACCTGGAGCGTGCATTGAACGAGGCGCTCGGGCAGGTCTGAGGGTGGGGTCAAACGTTGTAGTCGCCACCGTTGGCTGGCTGCGATTCGACTTCCAGCAAGGTCAGTTTCAGGGTCTTGCCACCCGGAGCCGGCCAATCGATATGCTGGCCAACCTTCAGGCCGAGCAGCGCGCTGCCCACCGGCGCCAGGATCGAGATCTTGCCTTCGTCGGCATTCGCATCCTTGGGGTACACCAGGGTCAGGTGGTAGTCCTTGCCACTGCCTTCTTCTCGGCAATGCACACGGGAATTCATGGTCACGACATCCGCCGGCACTTCATCGTGACCGACCAGGGTATCGGCGCGGTCCAGTTCGGTTTGCAGCGCAATAACGCCCGGCAGCGTTTCGTCCAGGCTGTCGATCAGACGCTCCAGACGCTGGACGTCCAGACGGGTAAGGGTGATGGAAGGTGCGGTCATGATCTGGGCAGACTCCTTTCTTCTGCACGAAAAAAGCAAAACCCCGCCAGAAAAAGGCGGGGTTTTCACAAGCCTCGATGGGTTGAGGCGTTTCTGGACACTATCACAGCTCAAAAAATATACAAGCCAGAACCGGACAGCGTGCAAGCCCTGTAGGAGCCGGCTTGCCGGCGATGGGATTTTGAATTGCGCGATGACCTTCAGACCACCATCGCTGGCAAGCCAGCTCCTACAGAAGTCGGCGTTTCAGGGCCTGAGCACAGATGACCCGCCGACGCTCGTCATCGGCCGAGCGCCATTCGCGGATGTCTTCGACATGGCGGAAGCAGCCCAGGCAGACTTTCTGCTCGTCCAGCCGACACACACCGCTGCATGGCGACGGCACCGCCGGGCTGACGTTGCTGTAGAGCGGCTTGGGCGGACGGACAGGCGCAGGCTGGGTCACGATCTCACAAGCCTTCGAAATCGAGCTCGACGTCAGCCTGTTGCTTGACGATACGCTCGAGCATTTCACCCAACTGCTCTTCGCTCTTGTCGCACATCCAGCGCTCGCTCTCTTCGTCGTAGTCGAAGTGGAAACCACCGGATATCGCCGCCAGCCACAATTGGCGCAGTGGCTCCTGGCGACTGAAGATCAACTGAGTGCCGTTTTCGAACTTGACGGTCAGCACACCGGCCGAGCTTTCGAGGTCGATATCCAGGTCGCTCTCGTCAAAGATGTCCTCCAGGGTTTGCTGGGTGGCATCGACCAGGTCATGGAAACGCGCTTCGGACAAACTCATTACGGCAACCTCAAAAAGTGTCTGATCAGGCTCAAGCGCCGCAAGATACGACCGAGCTCCGTCGATTGCAAAGGATAACGACCAAGCACCGATATAGGTACATCAAACGCAGTACCTGTGGGAGCGGGCTTGCCCGCGATAGCGTTGGTTCAGCCTGCAACGATGTTGAATGTGCCGGCCTCATCGCGGGCAAGCCCGCTCCCACAAGGACTGCACAGGACTGCGGCATCGCCCAAGCCCCGCCGGACGGGCGGTCCGTTGCATAGGCAAGCCGCCGGGTGGCCGGTATACTCCGGCGCAATTAATGCATTTTCAAGGATTTCGCCATGAAGCGCCTGATCTCTTCCCTTGCTGCGCTCCTCGCGGTCGCCTGCCTTGTGTCGGCCTGCGGTCAAAAAGGCCCGCTCTACCTGCCTGACGAAGACCAGGACCCTGTCGAACAGGCCAAGTCGTCGCAACAGCAGCCTGCCTCGAAAGCACACAAGCACGACGTCTACCAATAAGGGAACCTCATGGACGCTTTTAACTACCGTGACGGTGAACTGTTCGCGGAAGGTGTTGCCCTGTCTGCCATCGCCGAGCGCTTTGGTACACCCACCTACGTTTACTCCCGTGCACACATCGAAGCCCAATACCTGGCTTATGCCGATGCGCTGGTCGGCACGCCGCACCTGGTGTGCTATGCGGTCAAGGCCAACTCCAACCTGGGTGTCCTGAATGTCCTGGCGCGTCTGGGCGCCGGTTTCGACATCGTCTCCCGTGGCGAGCTGGAGCGCGTACTGGCCGCTGGAGGCAGCGCCGACAAGATCGTGTTCTCCGGCGTCGGCAAGACCCGTGACGACATGCGTCGCGCCCTGGAAGTCGGCGTGCACTGCTTCAACGTCGAATCCACCGACGAGCTGGAACGCCTGCAAGTGGTCGCCGCCGAACTGGGCGTTCGCGCGCCGATTTCGCTGCGCGTCAACCCGGACGTCGATGCCGGCACCCACCCGTACATTTCCACCGGTCTCAAAGAGAACAAGTTCGGCATCGCCATCGCCGACGCCGAAGACGTGTACGTGCGTGCCGCGCAGCTGCCGAACCTGGAAGTGGTCGGCGTCGATTGCCACATCGGCTCGCAACTGACCACCCTGCCACCGTTCATCGACGCCCTCGACCGCCTGCTGGGCCTGGTCGACCGGCTCGGCGATTGCGGCATCTACCTGCGCCACATCGATCTAGGTGGCGGTCTGGGTGTGCGTTATCGCGACGAAGAGCCGCCATTGGCCGCCGACTACATCAAGGCCGTGCGTGAACGCCTCGATGGTCGCGACCTGGCGCTGGTGTTCGAGCCGGGCCGCTTCATCGTGGCCAACGCCGGCGTGCTGCTGACTCAGGTCGAGTACCTCAAGCACACCGAACACAAAGACTTCGCCATCGTCGACGCGGCCATGAACGACCTGATCCGCCCGGCGCTGTACCAGGCCTGGATGGACGTCACCGCCGTGCGCCCACGCACTACCGCTGCCCGCGCCTACGACATCGTCGGCCCGATCTGCGAGACCGGCGACTTCCTGGCCAAGGATCGTCAGCTGGCCCTGGAAGAAGGCGACCTGCTGGCCGTGCATTCGGCCGGTGCCTACGGGTTTGTCATGAGTTCCAACTACAACACCCGCGGTCGTACCGCTGAAGTGTTGGTGGACGGTGATCAGGCATTCGAAGTGCGTCGCCGCGAGACGGTAGCCGAGTTGTTTGCTGGCGAAAGCCTGCTGCCGGAGTAAAACCATGCTGCTGCGTTTTACCAAGATGCACGGCCTGGGCAACGACTTCATGGTCCTCGACCTGGTCAGCCAGCACGCGCACATTCTGCCCAAGCATGCCAAGCAATGGGGCGACCGGCACACCGGCATCGGTTTCGACCAGTTGCTGATCGTCGAGGCGCCGAGCAACCCGGACGTGGACTTCCGCTATCGGATCTTCAACTCCGACGGTTCCGAAGTGGAGCAGTGCGGCAACGGTGCGCGCTGCTTCGCCCGTTTCGTGCTCGACAAGCGCTTGACCGCAAAACGTGTGATTCGCGTCGAGACCAAAAGCGGCATCATTGAGCTGGACGTGCGTAACGACGGCCAGATCAGCGTCAACATGGGCGCTCCGCGCCTGGTGCCAGCGGATATTCCGTTCCAGGCGCCGGAGCAGGCCAAGAGTTATCAGGTCGACGTCGACGGCACCCCGGTCGATCTGGCTGCCGTGTCCATGGGCAATCCCCATGCGGTGGTACGGGTCAGCGACATCAACAACGCGCCGGTGCATGAACTGGGCCCGAAAATCGAACATCACCCGCGCTTCCCGGCACGGGTCAATGTCGGCTTTCTCCAGGTCATCGACCGGAGCCGCGCGCAGTTGCGCGTCTGGGAACGCGGGGCCGGGGAAACCCAGGCTTGCGGCACCGGCGCCTGTGCTGCCGCAGTGGCTGCGATCAGCCAGGGGTGGATGGATTCGCCGCTATTGATCGACCTGCCTGGCGGGCGCCTGTCCATCGAATGGGCGGGCCCTGGCCAACCGGTGATGATGACCGGCCCGGCAGTGCGCGTATATGAAGGACAAGTGCGTCTTTGAGTGAGCGAAACCCATGACCGACAAGCCCCAGGTACCCGCACGACAAGCTGACGAATCACCGTCTGAAAGCCTGGAGGCGGCTGTAGCCGCGTACCTGGAGGCTCATCCGGACTTCTTCGTCGAGCACGAAGAACTGCTCCCGTCCCTGCGCATCCCCCATCGGCGCGGCGATACCGTGTCGCTGGTGGAGCGTCAGATGACCATCCTGCGCGAGCGCAACATCGAGTTGCGTCATCGCCTGTCGCACCTGATGGACGTCGCCCGCGACAACGACCGCCTCTTCGACAAGACCCGTCGCCTGATCCTGGCATTGATGGATGCTGCCAGCCTGGAAGACGTGGTGATGTGCGTCGAAGACAGCCTGCGCCAGGAATTCCAGGTGCCCTTCGTCAGCCTCATCCTGCTTGGTGACAACGCCATGCCGGTCGGCCGCTGGGTCACTCACGCCGAAGCACAAGTGGCCATCGGCGGCTTGCTCTCGGAAGAAAAAAGCGTCAGCGGCAGCCTGCGCGAACATGAACTGGACTTCCTGTTCGGCGAAGAACAGCGCAAGCAGATCGGCTCCACCGCGGTCGTTGCCATCAGCCACCAGGGCATCCACGGCATCCTGGCCATCGCCAGCCGCGATCCGCAGCACTACAAAAGCTCGGTAGGCACCCTGTTCCTGAGCTACATCGCTGAAGTCATGGGTCGCGTGCTGCCACGGGTCAACAACTCCCTGCGCTCGGTACGCTGAGCATGGAACGGCAACTGGACGCTTACTGCGAACACCTGCGCAGTGAGCGGCAGGTGTCGCCGCACACGCTGTCGGCCTATCGCCGCGACCTCGATAAAGTGCTGGGCTGGTGCGTCAAACAGAACATTGGCAGTTGGGCGGCACTGGACATCCAGCGCCTGCGCAGCCTGATTGCCCGCCTGCACGCTCAGGGTCAATCATCGCGCAGCCTGGCGCGACTGCTGTCGGCCGTTCGCGGGCTTTATCACTACCTGAACCGCGAAGGCCTGTGCGACCACGATCCGGCCAATGGTTTGGCACCGCCCAAAGGCGAACGCCGCCTGCCGAAAACCCTCGATACCGACCGAGCCCTGCAACTGCTTGAAGGCGGGGTTGAAGATGACTTTCTGGCACGTCGGGACCAGGCGATCCTGGAGTTGTTCTACTCCTCCGGGCTGCGGCTTTCGGAGCTGACGGGGCTCAATCTCGATCAGCTCGACCTGGCAGATGGCATGGTCCAGGTGCTCGGCAAAGGCAGCAAGACCCGCCTGCTGCCGGTAGGCAAAAAGGCCCGCGAGGCGCTGGAACAGTGGTTGCCCCTGCGAGCCATGGCCAACCCGGCGGACGATGCGGTGTTTGTCAGCCAGCAAGGCCGGCGACTGGGCCCACGGGCGATCCAGGTGCGGGTCAAGGCGGCCGGCGAGCGCGAACTGGGGCAGAACCTGCACCCGCACATGCTGCGGCACTCCTTCGCCAGCCACTTGCTGGAGTCCTCCCAGGACCTGCGCGCGGTGCAGGAGTTGCTCGGCCACTCGGACATCAAGACCACGCAGATCTACACCCACCTGGACTTCCAGCATCTGGCAGCGGTCTACGACAGCGCCCACCCACGGGCCAAACGCATGAAAGGCGACGATTCATGAGTATTCAGTTGATCACCTTCGACCTCGACGACACCCTGTGGGACACAGCCCCCGTCATCGTCAGCGCCGAAGCCATATTGCGTGAATGGCTGGCTGAGCACGCACCTGATCTGGGCGCGGTGCCGGTGGATCATTTGTGGGCCATTCGCGAACGCATCCTGAGCATCGAACCAAACCTCAAGCACCGCATCAGTGCCCTGCGTCGCCGCGTATTGTTCCAGGCGCTGGAAGAGGCCGGTTACCCCCACAAAGAAGCGTCCGACCTGGCCGATCAGAGTTTCGAAGTGTTTTTGCATGCCCGACATCAGCTGGAAATCTTCCCGGAAGTGCAACCGACCCTGGAAGTATTGGCCAACCATTACACCCTCGGTGTGGTCACCAACGGCAATGCCGATGTGCGTCGGCTGGGGCTGGCGGACTACTTCAAGTTTGCGTTGTGCGCCGAAGACATTGGCATCGCCAAACCTGATGCACGACTGTTCCATGAAGCCTTGCAACGTGGTGGTGCAACCGCCGAAACCGCGGTGCACATCGGCGATCACCCAGGCGATGACATTGCCGGGGCGCAGCAGGCAGGATTGCGGGCAATCTGGTTCAACCCGGCGGAAAAAATATGGGAGGCCGAACGCTTGCCAGATGCCGAAATTCGCAGCCTGACCGAGCTGCCGGCGTTGTTGGCGCGGTGGAACGTCGGAGCGGCCTGACCCGAATCTGTAGGAGCTGGCTTGCCAGCGAAGGCGGCTTCAAGGATTGCACAAGATTCAAGGACCCCTTCGCCGGCAAGCCGGCTCCTACAGGGGTTGCGCACGATTTGTTTCAGGCATGAAAAAGCCCGCAGCGACGGCGGGCTTTTTCAGCAAGCGGGTAGCAGGCTCAGATAGGCCGGCTGCCGTACTTGTTGTCAGGCTTCTTGGGAGGATCTGCGACCACATTGGCCTCCACTTCCTGCACCTTGCCACCACGGGCCAGGAACTCTTCCATGGCCTTGGCCAGGGCGTCGCGTTCCTTGTTCTTGGCTTCGACACTCGGCAGCTCATCGACCGATACCGCTGCCTTGGCCTTGCCTTTGGCGGTCGGAACCGGCGCATCACCGCCGTCGTCTTCAGCGACGTCTTCTGCCGCTGCTTCCAGACCTTCTTCGGTTTCGTCGTCGTCGCCTACTTCGAGGTCGTCGTTTTCCAGATCATCGTCGCTCATGTTCTACCTCATGACTTGCGAAAAGCAGATTAGTTATAGCCCAGCTTTGCCCTCTGTCGAAGGCTGCCGGAAAAAAATCAACAGCCGCTGCTGACCAGCGGTTATGCCTCTTCACCGTGCACGGTGGCGAGGACTTTGCGGGCACCGCCATGATCACGGTGCTCGCCCAGGTAAACGCCTTGCCAGGTCCCCAACGCCAGCCGGCCTGCCGAGATCGGCAAACTGAGCTGACAGCCAAGCACGCTAGCCTTGAAGTGCGCCGGGAGGTCGTCCAGGCCTTCGTCGTTATGCTCATAGCCGTCTGTTCCTTGTGGGATCAGACGATTGAAAAACCGTTCGAAGTCGCGACGTACCGCCGGATCGGCGTTCTCGTTGATGGTCAACGACGCCGAGGTATGCTGCAGCCACAAATGCAACAGACCGACCCGACACGCCTTGAGTTCAGGCAGGCCGGCGAGTAACTCGTCCGTTACCAGATGAAAGCCCCGGGGCCTCGCCCGCAAGGTAATCAGAGTCTGTTGCCACATACAGTTCTCCGCACGTTCGGGGCGCATTCTAGCGCGCTCTGGGAAAAAACAAAGGCCCTAATATTCCTTCATTCCTGTAAGCCTTCGACTGCACAAAAACACCCGACGCAAACATCGTAAAACCTGTAGGAAAAAACCTTTCAGCGCGCTCTTCAATGACAAATTTCAGACAAAAAAATGCCCGGCAAGCCGGGCAAGTTTTTTACACGCGTACTTACAAGTTGTAGCCGCGTTCGTTGTGAAGCGCCAGATCGATGCCGACCGCTTCTTCTTCTTCATTGATACGCAGGCCCATGACCGCATCCAGCACCTTGAGGATGATGAAAGTGGCGATCGCGGTGTAGATCACCGTGAAGCCCACGCCTTTGCATTGAATCCACACTTGTGCGGCGATGTCGGTCACGGTGCCGAAGCCACCCAGGGACGGCGCGGCGAACACACCGGTCAGGATTGCGCCGAGGATACCGCCGATACCGTGCACGCCGAAGGCATCCAGGGAGTCGTCATAGCCGAGCTTGCGCTTCAGGGTGGTGGCGCAGAAGAAGCACACCACGCCAGCCGCCAGACCGATTACCAGCGCGCCCATCGGGCCAACGGTGCCGGCAGCCGGGGTGATTGCCACCAGACCGGCAACCACGCCCGAAGCGATACCCAGTGCGCTAGGTTTGCCGTGGGTGATCCACTCGGCAAACATCCAGCCCAGTGCCGCAGCGGCGGTAGCGATTTGCGTCACCAGCATCGCCATGCCGGCGGTGCCGTTGGCCGCAGCGGCGGAACCGGCGTTGAAACCGAACCAGCCGACCCACAGCATGGCCGCGCCCATCAGGGTGTAACCGAGGTTGTGCGGCGCCATCGGCGTGGTCGGGAAGCCTTTGCGCTTGCCCAGCACCAGGCAGGCAACCAGACCGGCCACACCGGCGTTGATGTGCACCACGGTGCCGCCGGCGAAGTCCAGAACGCCCCAGTCCCACAACAGGCCGCCGTTACCGGACCAAACCATGTGCGCAATCGGCGCGTAAACCAGGGTGAACCACACGCCCATGAACACCAGCATCGCGGAGAACTTCATCCGCTCGGCGAAGGCGCCGACGATCAACGCCGGGGTAATGATGGCGAAAGTCATCTGGAAGGTGACGAACACCGCCTCAGGGAACAGCGCCGCAGGCCCGGTCAGGCTGGCTGGTGTGATGCCGGCGAGGAACGCCTTGCCCATGCCGCCGACGAACGAGTTGAAGTTGACGACGCCCTGCTCCATGCCCGTGGTGTCGAACGCGATGCTGTAGCCATAAATGACCCACAGGACGCTGATCAGACCGGTAATGGCGAAGCACTGCATCATCACGGAAAGAATGTTTTTCGAGCGAACCATGCCGCCGTAGAACAGCGCGAGGCCGGGAATGGTCATGAACAGCACCAGGGCTGTAGAGGTCAACATCCAGGCGGTGTCGCCGGAGTTGAGGACCGGGGCCGCCACTTCGTCTGCCGCCAAAGCAAGGCTGGGCATTACGATGGACAACAGGGCTCCTAGCCCTGCGATTTTACGCAGAGTCATATTGTTTTCTCCTGGGGCGTTGGGTTTGTGGCGGCTTAGATTGCGTCGGTATCGGTTTCGCCGGTACGGATGCGAATCGCCTGTTCCAGATTGACCACGAAGATCTTGCCGTCACCGATCTTGCCGGTGTTGGCAGCCTTGGTGATGGCCTCGATTACCCGGTCCAGATCCTTGTCGTCGATGGCGACATCGATCTTCACCTTGGGCAGGAAATCGACCACGTATTCCGCGCCGCGATACAGCTCGGTGTGACCCTTCTGCCGACCAAAGCCTTTGACTTCAGTGACGGTAATGCCCTGCACGCCGATCTCGGACAGCGACTCGCGTACGTCGTCCAGCTTGAACGGCTTGATGATGGCAGTGACTAGCTTCATGAAAACTCTCTCCCGAATTGGTGGACTTGCCCCAGGAAAACAAACCCGTCTCAAGTCTAAGCGCAGTGCCTGGCTTTGTAACGCATCGTCGGCCTTACCTGCCCGTCCGACGCCAGCTAACCACTCCTCACGAAACACTCCCCCGCGTTCCGCTTGGCGCACTGCATTCGTCACAGCGACTGCATCAGTGCATGGGTCATGAGGGACTAAGCAGAAAGCTTGCCATCTCTGGAAATTTCACTGTTTTCAAGCCTTTGCCCGCGGATGGCAGCGACTTCGCAACAACACCCGACGTGTTACGCACAACAACGGTGCGACGCCATCTATCCGCATGCGCGAAAAGCGTGCATCCCTTGCCCGCGGATTTGACTATAGACACTGCGTGATACACTGCCCGTCATTGTTTCCAGGACATTGACCATGCTCGCGCCAAAAGACTTCCTCGACGCCCTGACCGGCACCGCCTCCCGCCTCTTCAGCGGCGACACGCCTCTGCCGAAAGCTGAAATCGAAAGCCAGTTCAAGATGTTGCTGCAAAGCGGTTTCAGCAAACTGGACTTGGTGAGTCGCGAAGAATTCGACAGTCAGATGGTCGTGCTGGCGCGCACCCGCGCCCGCCTCGAAAGCCTCGAAGCGAAAGTCGCCGAGCTGGAAGCGAAACTGAACCCACCAGCCGAATAACACCGTAAATGCTCACTGTGGAACCCATCCCACTGTAGGAGCGAGCTTGCTCGCGAAGGTCGTGAACGATAGCGCGTAAAGCCAGATGACCAGCAGCGCATTTGGGTTTTTCGCGAGCATGCTCGCTCCTACATGTGGCATTTGCCCGGGTCACTCCGTCTCGGCAACATCCTGCGAAAGTTTATCCCCCTCACCGACCCCACCAGATTCTCCTCCCCCGACTACCCTTCAAAAACCCGCAGGAAGCGGCTTTCCGTCATCTCAAGGAACGACCATGTCCCTCTCCATCGTCCACAGCCGCGCCCAGATTGGCGTGGATGCCCCCGCTGTCACCGTTGAAGTCCACCTGGCCAATGGTTTGCCGTCGCTGACCATGGTCGGCCTGCCGGAGGCGGCGGTGAAGGAAAGCAAGGATCGGGTGCGCAGTGCGATCATCAATTCGGGGCTGCAATTTCCGGCGCGGCGGATCACGTTGAATCTGGCGCCGGCGGACTTACCCAAGGATGGCGGACGGTTCGATCTGGCGATTGCCCTGGGGATTCTCTCGGCCAGTGTGCAGGTGCCTACGTTGACACTCGATGATGCGGAATGCCTTGGGGAGTTGGCGCTATCAGGTGCCGTGCGGGCGGTTCGTGGGGTTTTGCCGGCGGCGCTGGCGGCGCGCAAGGCCGGGCGCTGGTTGATGGTGCCGCGAGCGAACGCCGAGGAAGCGTGTCTGGCCTCGGGACTGAAAGTGATTGCGGTGGATCATCTGCTTGAGGCTGTTGCGCACTTCAATGGGCATACACCAATCGAGCCTTATGTCTCCAACGGCTTGCTCTACGCCAGCAAACCCTATCCCGACTTGAATGAAGTGCAGGGCCAACTCTCGGCCAAGCGCGCTTTGCTGATTGCGGCGGCGGGGGCTCACAACCTCCTGTTCAGCGGGCCACCGGGGACGGGGAAAACGCTGTTGGCGAGTCGTTTACCGGGTTTGCTTCCACCGCTAGCCGAAAATGAAGCTCTTGAAGTCGCAGCCATTCAATCCGTTACCAGTTGCGTGCCATTGAGCCACTGGCCGCAAAGACCATTCCGCCAACCCCACCACTCCGCTTCCGGGCCGGCATTGGTCGGCGGCGGCTCGAAACCGCAACCCGGTGAAATAACCCTCGCCCATCATGGCGTTCTATTTCTCGACGAGCTTCCGGAATTCGATCGCAAGGTGTTGGAAGTGTTAAGGGAGCCGCTTGAGTCCGGTCACATCGTAATCTCCCGCGCCAAGGATCGTGTCCGCTTCCCGGCCCGTTTCCAATTGGTCGCCGCGATGAACCCGTGCCCCTGTGGATATCTTGGCGAACCCAGCGGCAAATGCAGTTGTACACCGGACATGGTCCAGCGTTACCGCAACAAACTGTCGGGGCCGTTGCTGGACCGAATCGACCTGCACCTGACCGTCGCTCGGGAAGCCACGGCGTTGAACCCTGCGCTGAAACCCGGTGATGACACCGCTACCGCCGCAGTGCTGGTTGCCGACGCCCGAGAGCGACAACAAAAACGCCAGGGCTGCGCAAACGCTTTCCTTGATCTGCCGGGCCTGCGCGAACACTGCAAGTTATCCACAACCGACGAAGCCTGGCTGGAAACGGCGTGTGAGCGATTGACCCTGTCGCTGCGAGCGGCCCATCGACTGCTTAAAGTCTCACGCACCCTGGCGGACCTTGAGCAAGTCGATGGCATCACCCGCGATCATCTGGCTGAGGCGCTGCAGTACCGGCCGAGCACAAACTGACCAGAATTACTCCTTGGAGAGATCAACCAACGGCGTTTGTCGTACCTCGGTTTCCCGAGCGCCCTGAATCTCGCTCACCCGATGCAACGCCTTATCCACAGCCCCCTTATCGGCCAGCAAGCTGTACTTGATCTGAAACTGCCTCTGCTCTTTAACTCCAATTGTCGGCACCAAACCGATCGGCCGCTGATACCGGCGGTTATAAGAAAAGCTCGTCCCTGGCTCCAACCCGGTCACATACCCCTGCCCTTGCGTATCGGTGTTCTTCCACAACGAGAACACAGGCAACTGCTGAGTATTAAACCCAACCGACACCCCAAGGCTGCCTGCCTTGTTATGCAGCACGGTCAACGTGTCACCTTTGGCATCGCCATAAGGCACAATGTTGTAAACCGTTTCGTCATAGTCCTTGGTCGGCGCGCGATAGGTCTGCCAATCCGCCAGATCCCCTTTGGCCTTGTCGTTGAACGGCGACACCTGTTTGACCGGCGCAACAAATCGGGCGCCCTGTTCAAGGAACGGCGAACTGAAGTTACTGTGATAAAGCGCCTGGTATTCCTTCGGATAATCACCGTTGTTGGTCAGGGTGTCATTGAGGGCGAACGCGACGCTGCCGGGCTCAGTGACCAGTTCAGTCATCACTGAGAAGTCGACTTTCTTGAACGCCTGCTCTTTGAGTTCGCCGCGCAGGCTGATCGCGTAAGGCGGTTTTTCATCTATATGCAGGGTAACTTTGCTGGCCGGGATGTTGGCGGCGCGGCCATGCAGAGTCAGCAGTTCGCCGTGGTCCATGCCAGGATGGCCGACCCATTCGTAGCCGCAGCGGGCCACCAGCTCGTTGAAGCCTTCGAGCCAACCCAGGCCGCCACGACCGTTGAGCTCGATGAAGGACGGATTGACCACATCCTTGACCGGCGAATCCCAGCCCATGCGCACATTACCGACCGACGCCTGCAGCACGTTCATCCCGCGAGTCGGCACCACCGAGAGTTTCATCGTGCCGTTATCGATGTCGACGATGCTGACGCCCTCTTGCCGACCGCCGTGCAAGGTACGAAGGGTCACGGAAAAGGGTTGGTCGGTTTTCACACCGAGTTGCTGGCTGGTGATCTGCCAGTTTTGCGCAGCTTTGTCGCTGTCGAGCAGGACGTAATCCCAGGCCATGGCGTGGGAGGCGGACAGCGCGCCAAGGACAACGAGGAGTTTGAGCGAGGTCATGGGGAAAGCCTTTCTTGGAGTTGTGCATTTTTTATAGCGCTGATGAAACGATTCAGCAAGCTTAAAAAAGCTTACGATCGAGCCTTCCCAAGCCAATTAATATTGACCTTATGCAACCTCCGCACGCTTACGTTAGTCTCATAAGGTTTGAACCTCCGGCAGATTGACGGCGATATCATGATGACATCAAGGTCGCCCGTTAAATGCAGGAGCAAGTACGGACACATTTGTCTGTCATTTTTGCGCAACGGATCGTATGGAGTTTGAATGCGCGGGGCACTATTACGCAGCGGTAAGAGCGGGTCATTCACTGCCCTCGGCGAAACAGGTCAACCGGTCTACCGGGCAGCCCTGCAATTGCGCGAAGCCATTCGCCGCAAGAACCCCGATTTGGTCGATCATCTGGCCATCCCTCAAAGCGATGAACTCGGCAACCAGATCGATTGGTACAGCGGCCTCGACGGCGATGTGATCCCGTGGAGCAGCGCGACCGAAGAAGAACGTGCCCCTGCCCGCCGCCAGCTTGAAGCCCTGAAGACCGCGCTCGAAGAATTGAGCCAGCGTTTCCTGGGTACTGACTCCGCCGAACAGCAGCAAGGCGACAAAGCCGTGTTCGGCAAGCTACTCAAGCGCGTGATTCATTTCCCGGACGAAAACTTCGTTTACCTGGTGCAAGGCAAACCGGTGCTGACCTTCTGGGGTTTCGAGCATGCCGGTACCGGCAATAGCGATCCCCTGCACTGCCTCTATCAGGTCCCGCCCGCGTTCACGCTGCCACCCGTGGCCGAAGCGCCTGTTGTTGCGCCCGTTGTGCCGGTGGCTGCTCGTCCGTGGTGGCGTCGCTGGTGGTGGCTGTTGCTGCTGCCGCTCCTGCTGCTGCTTTTGTGGCTGTTGCTCGGCCTGCGAGGGTGCGTCCCGATTCCGTTGGTGGCGGTAGATTTGCTGCCTAAGGGCGTTGTACCGGTGGAAAAACAACTGGAAGAGCCGCCACTGACCGGCAATGTCACGACGCTGAATGGCGTCCCGGTGACAGGCACCGTTATAGGCTCAACCACTGGAACCGGCACCGCCGTGACCGGAACGCAGGGTGTGGAAACGCCGGCCGTCGAGGGTAACGAGGCTGACATGGCGCCCGCCGACTTGACCAAAGACCCGGCCATAGACCCGGCAGCTGAAAACAAAACTGCGCCACCAGAAAACAAAACCGCGCCGCCGGATATCACATCGCCCGAAGCAGAAAAATCCGCCGCCGCAAAACCTGGCCCGCCCCTGAGCATCCCGCCAGACGCCGCCGACGGTGCCGCCAAGTTCCTCGATGGTCAGTACAGTGCAGGCGCCGGGATACAGGACCGCCGAACCGGCAAACCGCTGCGCCTGGAATACCAACTCAAGGACGGTAAGGGCCAAGTCACCGTCCACCAGGCCGACGGCTCGAAATGCAGCGGGCCGGTGAGCGCTACTATGAAGGGTGGCAGCCTGGCCATCGACAGCCAGGGCCAGGCCGTTTGCGCCGATGGCAGCACTTACGACATGCCCAAGGTCAACTGCCGCAACGGGGCGACCACGATCGCGGACTGCACCGGTGGTTACGGAAAAGAACAATTCCCCATGTCCATGCGGCAAGTGGCCGAATAAAACGGAATAACCCGACATGTTGCCTGAAGTCACTCAATTCGAAGACACCGTCACGCTGGTCAGCGACACCGGCATCCAGTTCATGGATTTCGCCCTGCGCCTGGATCCCCGCAAGGAACCGGCGGGTGAGTTCGCACCAATGATCAGCGGGCTGATCTGCCGCCTGGCGTACAACGAAGAAAAAGACTTCTTTTTCTACGAGCCCGAACCGGAAAAAGTCGAAAAAGCCAAACCTGCGTTCAGCGTCGACATGAAAAGCAGCCTCGATTTGCTCGACGGTATCTGGCTGCCGATCCCGTTTTTCCGCTTCATGCCGCCGCATCGCTTCGACGAAGGTCCGAGCAACTGGTCGCGCATGCGCCTGGTGAAATTGGCGACTCCCGACATCGACGGTAATACCCACCGCCTGACGATGGCGTTCGACAGCCGGGTGATGCCCAAGCGTGACGGCACTGCCTATCTGGCGCCAAACGAAGAAGACATCAGCTCCGGCGTGTCTTTCAAACTGGCGACCAAGGCTAGCGAAACCCGCTGGTTTCTGGCGCAGCCGTGGGTCAACGAGTGGCTGCTGGAAGTGTTCAATGAGGGCAATGCCCACCGTTCCCGCGCAGAGTTGGACATCGATATCCGCGCCAACCATCACCTGGCGCACTACCTCAACCTGCTCAGCCTGTTGAGCAAACCGTCAGCCGCCCAGGAGTCGAAGGCCCGGGCGAAAGTTGAAATCCCCGAGCTGAAAGTGGTCGCCAACGACAGCAATGGCTTGGTCAAACCGATTCCGGTGGACCTGGTGCTGGACGTCGGCAACTCGCGCACCTGCGGCATCCTGATCGAAAATCACGGTCAGGCCGGCTCCGGGCTGAAGCAGAACTACGTGCTGGAACTGCGCGACCTGATCACCCCCGAACACACCTACAACCTGCCATTCGAAAGCCGCGTGGAATTCGCCCAGGCCTACTTCGGCAAGGACCACTGCTCGGTCAAGAGCGGCCGTCACGATGCGTTCCAATGGGCGACGATTGCCCGCGTCGGCAATGAAGCCAGCCGTCTGGCCAGTCGTCGTCGCGGCACCGAAGGCTCCACTGGCCTGTCCAGCCCGAAACGCTATCTGTGGGACGAAAACGCCTATGGCCACGGCTGGCGCTTCAACTGCTCGTACATCAAGACCGATAACGAGCCGTACGCCACCGCCGCGCCGTTCTCGCACCTGATCAACGAAACCGGCGAGGCGCTATACAGCCTCGAAGAAGACGATCGTCTGCCAGTGTTCATGCCGCGTTATTCACGCAGCTCGCTAATGACGTTCATGCTCGCCGAAGTACTGGCCCAGGCGCTGTCGCAAATCAACAGCCCGGCCCAGCGTTCTCGCCAGGGTCACACCCGCGTGCCGCGCCAACTCAACAGCATCACCCTGACCGTGCCGCCGGGCATGCCGCAGGCAGAGCGCAGCATCCTCAACGAACGCATGCTGCAAGCCATCGGCCTGGTGTGGAAAAGCCTCGGCTGGCATGCCGGCGAGGAAGATCCACATCAGGATCAGGCCGTCAGCCCGCGCACGCCGATCCCGAGTATCCGCGTGGAATGGGACGAAGCGTCCTGCGGCCAGTTGGTGTACCTGTACACCGAGGTCAACGAGAACTTCGCCGGTCACCCGGAAGAGTTTTTTGACACCATCGCCCGGCCGGACAAGGCCGACCGCCAACGCATCACCCTCGCGACCATCGACATCGGCGGCGGCACCACCGACCTGGTGATCACCGACTATCGCCTCGACCGCGCGGGTAATACCGGCAGCGGCAGCAACGTGCACATCGTGCCCGAACAGCGTTTTCGCGATGGCTTCAAAGTGGCCGGCGACGACATCCTGCTGGACGTGATTCAGGACTTCGTCCTGCCGAGCTTCGAAAAAGCCTTGCAGAACGCCGGCGTGAAAGCCCCGAATTCACTGATGTCACGGCTGTGTGGCGATGAGTCGGTCAGTGCCCAGGACATGATCCTGCGTCAGCAATTGAACCTTCAGGTGTTCGCCCCACTGGGCCTGGCGCTGCTCAAGGCGTACGAGCATTACGATCCGCAGGTCCCGCAAGAAGTCACCCCGCAAAGTTACCGCCAATTACTCGGTGACAACGCGATCAGCAAGACCGTGCTCGACTACGTCAACGCTGCCGTACGCCGCGATGTCGGAGGTCAGAGCGGTTTCGACCTGTATGCCGCGCCGATCAGCTTCGACCTGCAAAAGCTCCACGCCGCGTTCCTCAACGACCAGATCAACATCACCAAGATCCTTGGTGCGCTGTGTGAAGTGGTCGCGCATTACCCGTGCGATGTCTTGCTGCTGACCGGCCGCCCTTCGCGCCTGCCCGGCATCCAGGCGTTCATTCGCAAGGTGTTGCCGCTGCCGCCGGGGCGCATTCTGGCGCTGCAAAACTACCGTACCGGCGGTTGGTATCCGTTTCACAAGAGCGGCCGGATCGACGACCCGAAAAGCACCGCCTCGGTCGGTGCCATGCTCTGCCTGTTGTGCGCCAACCACAGCGTACCGAATTTCTACTTCCGGGCATCGGCGCTCAAGCCGTATTCGACGGTCAAGCACATCGGCGTCATCGATCTGAACAACGTGATCAAGGATGCCGACGTGCTGTACCGCGACATCCAATCCGAAGACTACAAAATCAAGCTGCCTGAAATTGGCGTCGGCGACGCCGCCGACACGCCGCAGCTGGAAATGCGCGGCGATCTGCGCCTCGGTTTCCGCCAGTTGGCCGCTGACCGCTGGGCCGCCTCTCCGTTGTACACCTTGCGGTTCACCAAGACGGGTCGGGAGAAATTTTCCCGGGCAATCGGTGAAAATGGCAGCGCGCCGCTGCTCAAGGTGCGGTTCGAGGTCAAACCGGCGGACAAATACACGCGCAAGCAGGATCTGGTCAGCGACCGCCTCTCGGTCCGCGACATCGAATCCAACAGCAACAACGTCAACTTCAACCCGCGCAGCGACCTCGAGCTGGAACTCAACACCATGCTCGACGCCGGCCTGAGCGAGACCAAGTACTGGCTCGACAGTGGAAGTGTGAAACGCAAATGAAAGACCTGACCCCCGATCAAACTCAGCTCTCTGCCAGTTGGGCCGCTGTTTATGAAGGCGCCGGTCAGGCGCTGGACTGGATTGGCCAGACGCGCGGCAATGCGCCGCGTCTGGACAGCGAAGCCGACAACCTGAACATCCGCCTGCACCGCGCCCGCAACCTGGCTCAAAGCCTCGGTCGTGTGGCCTGCACGCCGATGACCATTGGCTTTTTCGGCTTGTCCCAGGCCGGCAAGTCCTACCTGATTTCGGCCCTCGCCGCCGGTCAGAACGGCAAACTGGAAACCGATTTCGGCGGCCAGCACCTGGACTTCATCAAGCACATCAACCCGGTGGGGGGTGGCAAGGAAGCCACCGGCCTGGTAACGCGCTTCAGCCGTCGGGCGACGGAAAGTCAGGACAAGGACTTCCCGGTAGAACTTACGTTGTTCAAGGAAATCGAGCTGGCGAAGATTCTCGCCAACGCCTGGTTCAAGGATTTCGACCTTGAGAGGATTTCCTACGAGATCGACGAAGAGCGCATCCAGCGCGTGCTCAAACCGTTCGAAGGCCGCGAAACCGGCCCGCTGCAAACGGGGGTCAATGCTGACGATCTGGTGTCGCTGTGGGATTACCTGCGCGACAACTTCCGCAACTCGGTGAAGAAGCTTGAGCACCTGTACTGGCCCAAAGCGTTGCAATTGGCGCCACGCCTGAATTTCCAGGAACGGGCCGAGCTGTTTTCGATCCTCTGGGGCGAGCAAAGCGAGTTGACGCGCGTGTACCAGAAACTGGCCGGCGCGCTGCACAAGCTGGGCCTGCCCGAGACCGTGTTCGCACCGTTGAAGGCCTTGGTGAGTTTCGAAAACGACACCTACAGCCAGCGCGACAGCATCATGAACGTCGACATCCTCGAACGCTTCGGCAGCCCGCTGGACTTGCCGATCGATGTTCGACCGCTGGTTGGCGATCGCCTGCAAAACAGTCAGGCAATTGCGGTCGCGCAACTGGCGGCACTGACCGCCGAAATGACCTTCCGCCTGATCGAAGCGCCGGTGGATGACATCGTCAATCAGGTCGACCTGCTGGACTTCCCCGGTTATCGCGGGCGCCAGAAACTGCACGAGATCGCCGATTCCAACGACCCGCAATCCACCACCAAGGACAATTCTGTTTCCCAGCTGATCCTGCGCGGCAAGGTCGCCTACCTGTTCGAACGCTACACCGACAACCAGGAAATGAACGCACTGGTGGTCTGCACCAGTTCGACCAAGCAGAGCGACGTCAACGACGTGGGCCCGGTGCTGACCCGCTGGATCGAAAAAACCCAGGGCGCCGACTCGGCCGCTCGCAGCAAGCGCGATACCGGCCTGATCTGGGCGCTGACCATGCTCGACCTGCGCATTACCAATTCCCTGAGCCTGACACCTGATCAGTACGATGAGAGCTGGAACGGCATGGTCAAGCTGACCATGCTGGAGCGTTTCGGCAGCCTGAGCTGGATGAACGACTGGGCCGGCACACCGTTTCAGAACACCTACCTGGTGCGCAAACCGCGTATGGACGCGGCGTTCATCGGGCAAGACGCGACCGGTGCGGAAACCGGCCTCAATGCCATCTATCAGGAACGTGTCAGCGCGCTGGGCACCAGCTTCGCCAGTAACGCTCTGGTGTGCAAGCACATCAAGAACCCGGCCAACGCCTGGACAGAAATGCTGCGCAACGATGACGGTGGCATCAGCCACTTCAGTGGCAGCTTCAAAGGCGTGGCCAATATCGAATTCAAATTGCAGCGTATCCGCGAGCAATTGAGCGAGTGCCTCGAAGGCCTGACCACTCACGGCCTGAGCACCTGGTACCACGCTGACGACGACGGCGCCGCAGCCGCCAAGAAAGCCAAGGCGCAAATGATTCTGACGGGCCTGGGCCGTCGCCCGGCGGTACTTGGCGAATTGATCGATCAACTCGACATGCCGAGCGAAGAGGTGCGCGACCTGTACCTCAGCGGCGTGTACGAAACCGATCACGAGCCGGCCGTGAACGACGAACCGGTCACCCCGACACCGAGCCAGAGTCTGTACGGCAACGACGCCGGTTTCAATTTCGATTTCGGTGACGACCTGAGCCAAGACGCGCCGGTCAGCAGTAATACCGGCACCTCGGCACCTGAGCTGCAAAGCAACGAACACCGTTTCGCCAAAGCGGCGTTCAAGGCCTGGATCGCACACCTGCGTGAACTGACCACCCGGCAAAGCCTGCTCAACCTGCTGGGGCTGGAAAAGGCCTTGCTGGAAGCGGTGGTCGATGAACTGATCACCGCCGGCTATCGCCAGGACTTGCCGGGGCAACTGAGCCGCGCCGTCCTCAAGCGCGCACAAAGTGGCGCGCGGCGCGATCAACTGGTCGAACGCCAGGTATTGGAAGTGCAGCGTGTGCTGCGCGATTTCGTGTCCTGGTTCGGCTACCTCCAGAAGCCGGTGAGCGAGCGCCCGAACAGCCGCGCCGGTGCCAAGGCGCCTTTGTTTTCGTTCTACACCGACATTAGCCCGGGACAAGTGCCCGAACTGCCGGCGCAACCGTCCAATCAGGCGCAACGGTACCTGGGCGACTGGCTCTCGGGCCTGGCCTACATCACACAGGACAATGCCGGCCATGGTGCCGGACGTGAAATCACCCCTGAACAGAACGAACGGCTGGGCCAAGTGCTCGCAGCCTTCGCAGCGAGATAAGCAATGCCAATTCGTGTCGACCTGCTCGCGTTAGAGCCCAATGTGCCTGGCCAGGCCCGCCTCACTGTGAAGAAATGGCAGGGTGGCGAGCAACAGCTGGAGTTTTCCATTCAGCGCAACCAGGACGGTTTTTACCTTCAGGACCACAAGGCCTGGAGCAACAATCCATTCTGGTTCAAGGTCTCGCGCTTCAACCTCACGGCCAACGGCGAAGCTATGGAAACGCAGGTCGGCCCGGACGTGGTCGACCCGCTGCTGGAAGGCGTCGCCAACTCGCAATTCCAGATCGAACTGCGCGAACAGAGCCAAGGCCACGCCGACAAAGGTGTGGTTCGGCCAGGCGTCGGCTTGCTACCGTCCACGGCCGGCGGCCAGACGCGCTCGACTTACGGCGGTGCCGAACTGACGGCGCCAAGCGTACCTGCACCGGAGATCCTGGAGATCCCGGAGCTGCCTGAATTGACCCTGTCCACCATCGAGCCAGAAGTGGAATTGGAATCGGTACTCACCGAGCCCGCCTTTACGCCGCCTCCCGCACCGGTGAAGAAAAGCAACAAAGGCCTGATCGGTCTGTTGATTGTGGTGTTGCTGCTGGCGGCGGGCGCCGGATTCTGGTTCTACAAACGCACCCCGGCCCCTGCGGTTGCAGCCACTGCCGCCGCACCCGCCGGCGCCGACGCTCAAGCCTGCACCCTCGACAGCATGAACAGCCTGCCCGAGTTGACCTTCGTCCAGACCTGCATCAAAGCGGCACCCGACAGTGCCAGGTTGCTGGAGATCATCAACCAGGCCAAGGCCGGCAAACACTGCGGCGTCGCCCAGCGCCTGTACGCCAACCGTGCCCAGGCCGGTGACGCGCTGATCGCCAACGCCTATGCCCGCGAATACGACCCTAAATACCTGAAGGCCAGCGAGTGCTTCCCGGCCGCGGACAACGCCACTGCCGCCTACTGGTATGAAACCATCCTCACCCAGGACCCGAACAACGCCGAAGCCAAGCAGCGTTTCGAGGAGTTGCAGAAGTGATGCGTTCGCCCATGAGTCGATTCCTGCTGAGCAGCGCCGCATTACTGGCGCTGTGCATCAGCCCGCTGTCCCAGGCCGATGACAAACCGCTGATCCAGGCCGGTAAAAAGACCCTGTTCCAACGCGTGCTGACCACGCCGGGCTGCAAAATCAGCCCGACGGCGGGCGGTGCGGCAGGCGAAGCACAACCGGTCTTCAGCCGCTTTTATGTGTACGAGCGCGCCCAGGCAAACAACACCGAGTGGCTGAAAGTCGGCCCCGACAGCTACGGCAAAACCATTGGCTGGCTGCCTGCCAGCTGCACCACCGACTGGAAGATGCAGCTGACGCTGGCCTTCACCAACCCGGCTAACCGCGACCGGTTGCTGTTCTTCAAGGACCGCGCCACCGTCGAAGGCATTCTTGATGCACCGGACCCGGTCAGCAAAGTCGCGCCGCTGCGGGCCACGCTGAAAAAGGGCCAGCAAGCACCGGGCGTACTGGCTGAAGAACCTGAATACTTCGTCGACCTGCAAAAGCAGTTCTACCTGTTGCCGGTGCTCAGTGGCGAAGAAGTCATGACCGAAAGCGGTTTCCGCACGCGCCTGCTCAACGTCGCTTCCGTCAGCAAGCCGGATGACAAGAACGCCAAAGGCGGCGCTGCAGGTGGCGCTGCCGGCAGCAAGGAAGCCGAAGAGAAAAAGGCCAACCAGCTGAAGGAATTCAGTGCGGCCGTGGTATTTGTCATCGACTCGACGATCTCGATGGACCCCTACATCGACCGCACCCGCGAGGCGATCCGCAAGGTTTACCAGAAGATCGAAGCGCAGAATCTCGGCAAACAGGTCAAGTTCGGCCTGGTGGCTTTCCGCTCCAACACCCAGGCGGTGCCAGGGCTGGAATACACCACCAAGATGTACGCCGACCCTACCAAGGTGAAAGACAGCGCCGACTTTTTCGCCAAGATTGCAGACCTCAAACAGGCCACCGTGTCGAGCAGCAGCTTCGATGAAGACTCGTTTGCCGGCGTCATGGAGAGCATCGACAAGGTCGACTGGAACCAGTTCGGCGCACGCTACGTGGTGCTGATCACCGATGCAGGCGCCATCGAAGGCGACGACAAGCTGTCGAAGACCGGCTTGAGCGCTGCGCAGGTGCGTATCGAAGCCGCCAACCCGGGCGTGGCGATTTACACCCTGCACCTGAAAACCCCGGCCGGAGCCAAGGACCACGCGAAGGCCGAGGCGCAATACAAGGACCTGTCGACCTACCCGGGCACCAATACTTCGCTGTACTACCCGGTGAACGCTGGCGATGTGCAGGAATTCGGGCGCAAGGTCGACGCACTGGCCGCAGCGATCACTACACAAGTCAAAGCCGCCTACATGGGCGAAGACGCCATCGGCAGCGCGGCGAACGCCAAGCAGGACCCGGCCGATAAAAAAATGCTCGAAGACGCTGCGCTGATCGGCCACGCCATGCAACTGGCCTATCTCGGCGAGAAGACCAACAGCAAAGCCCCACCAGTGTTCAAGGCATGGATCACCGACCGCGACCTGATCAAGCAGAACATCCCGACCACCGACGTGCGGGTGCTGCTGACCAAGTCACAGCTCAGCGACTTGAGCGACGTGATGAAGCAGATTCTCGATGCCGCCAACGAAGGCCTGATTTCGCCGACGGACATGTTCAATCGCCTGCGCTCGGTGGCGGCGACCATGGGCGCCGATCCCAATCAGCTCAAACAGAACAGCAATGCCAAACTGGCGGACATGGGCGTCCTCGGTGAATACCTCGAAGACCTGCCCTATCAGAGTGAAGTGTTGAACCTGGATGAAGAGACCTGGAAGAGCTGGGATGGCCTGGCACAGGAAAAATTCATCCGCACGCTGAACACCAAACTGCGGCATTACCAGCGTTACAACGCCGATGTCGACCGTTGGGTAGCTTTAGCCAAAGACAGCGATGCGCGGGATAACGTCTACCCCGTACCGCTGGAAATGATGCCTTAACGAGACGCCGATGCTCGATATCAAGAACCTGCTGGTGCGCCGTGGTGAAGGCGCACAGGCTCATCATGTGCGACTGCCGCACTTGCAGGTCCGCGCCGGGGAAATCCTCGCCATTACCGGTGAGAGCGGCAGCGGCAAAAGCACGTTACTCGAAGCCATCGGCCTGTTGCTCGCGCCGGTGGAACTCGAGCGCTTTCGGCTGGGTCCGGCGCACGCCCAGGATATCGCCCAACTGCTGGCCACTGACGACCAGCCAGCTCTTGCAGCGGTGCGTTCACGGCACTTGGGATTCATTTTGCAGAGCGGTGGCTTGCTGCCGTTCCTGAGCGTGCGCGACAACATCAGCCTGCCGCGCCGTTTGCTCGGGATGCCGGCAAAGAGCGATCACATCGACCACGCCGTTGACGTGTTGCGCCTACAAGGGTTGCTGGATAAACAACCTCAGGCCTTGTCGATTGGCGAACGCCAGCGCGTTGCCTGCGTTCGGGCAATTGCCCATGAACCGCTGCTGCTGTTGGCCGACGAGCCGACCGCCGCGCTCGACCCTCACAGTGCCCGGCGTTTGTTCGAGTTACTCCTGAGCCTGGTGTCGAGCATGGGCCTGAGTGCGCTCGTTGTGTCCCATGACTGGGCCTTGCTGAAAGATTTTGGCTTGCCGCGACTCGGCGCTATCAGCCATCAGGGAGAGACTCTGTTTGAACCGATGGACTGATCGCTTGCGCCTGCTGGGCTCACTGGCGCTGCAAGACCTCTGGCACGACCGCAAGGTCTCGCTGTGCATCGCCGCCTCCCTGGTGGCGGTGATCGCGCCGTTGTTGTTGCTGTTCGGGCTCAAGCACGGGGTAGTCAGCCAGCTGCAGGACGAACTGCTGCGCGACCCGCGCAACCTTGAAGTGAAGATGCTCAGCAACGGCAACTACGACACGGCCTGGATCGAGCGTTTGCGCCAGCGCCCCGAGACCGGTTTTGCCCTCGGCCAGACCCGCTCGCTCAATACCCAGGCTGACCTGCTGATCGGCATGCAACGGTTTGTCGAAGGTGCGGAAATCATCGCCACCGAGTCGGGCGACCCACAACTGAACCTGGCGCCACTCAACCCCGTCGGCAATCAAGTGATCCTCAGCGCCAGCGCAGCGCAGCGCTTGCAGGCCAAGGCCGGCGACAGCGTGCAGTTGCGGGCGTTGCGTCGTCTGGAAGGTGTCAATGAACGCGGTGAAATGACGCTGACGGTACTGGCGGTGCTCGACGGTGCCCGCTTCGGTCGCGCTGCCGGGTTTGTCGCCCCACCGCTGCTGCTGGATCTGGAGCGCTTTCGCGATGGTTATCAGGTCAGTGGCTTCGGCGTTGTCACCGGCAAGCCTCAGGATAATCTACAACCGCTGTATGCCCGCGCCCGCGTCTATGCGCGCGACATCGATCAGGTCGCGCCGCTGGAACACTGGCTCAACGAACAACACATCGAAACGTCGAGCCGACTGGCCGACATCGACAACGTCAAAGCCATCAACCATGTGCTGGGGTTGATCTTCGGTGTGATCGCCATGGCGGCGCTGATCGGCTGCGTGGCGTCCATGGTCGGCGCGTTCCTGGCCAACATCGACCGTAAACGCAAAAGCCTGGCGGTCCTGCGTCTGTTGGGTTTCAAACGCAGGTCCGTCGGCGGTTTCGTGGTCCTGCAAGCGCTGGCGCTGAGCTTGGCCGGCTACGTTGGCGGGCTGGGGTTTTATGCCGTAGGCAGTCATTTGTTCGACTACCTGCTCGGCAGCAGCCAGGCCACCGGCACCTTCGTTTGCCACATCACTGTTTGGCATGGCCTGGCCGCCCTGCTCCTGACCTTTTTGGTCGCTGCATTGGTGGCCATGATCGGCGCCCTGCGAGCCATCAACATCCAACCTGCGGAGAGTCTGCGTGAGCTATAAACGTTTTGGCTTGCTGTTGCCCCTGAGCCTCGGCTACTTGCTCGACGCCTCGGCGGCGGGCTGGGAAGAGAAGTATTACAACCCGATGCCCGAGGCTGGCGACGTCGTGCTGCCGATGCCCTGCGAAGGCTCGATGGCGTTTCGCAAGGTGTTCATTCCGGTCGCAGGTCCCTTGGATGACTACCCGATCAACATCGGTCAGGACGGCGCGGAATACGGCTATGTCGAGCAGACCCGTCCGACCTTTATCGCCGGCAGTTTTACCGGGGCCAAGAACGACAAGTCCCGCTACTACCTGATGGCCAAGTACGAGATGAGTCAACTGCAATACGCCGCGCTGACCGAAGCAACCTGCCCCACCGCCGCCACCAGGATGCGCTTGCCGCAAACCGCGGTGAGCTGGGTGCAAGCCGTCGAAGCCGCCGACAAGTACAACCTGTGGCTGCGCAAAAACGCCGCCGGCAAGCTGCCCAAGGAAGACGGCGCGCAAGGCTTTCTGCGCCTGCCAACCGAAGTCGAATGGGAGTTCGCCGCGCGCGGCGGGCTGGAGGTTGGTGCCGCAGAATTCCGCGACACGCACTACCCGATGCCAGAAGGCATCAACGCCTACGAGTGGTTCGCCGGGGCGCAATCGTCCAACGGCAAAGTGCAATTGACCGGTCTGCAAAAGCCCAACCCGCTGGGCCTGCATGACATGCTCGGTAACGTCGACGAAATGATGTTCGAGCCGTTTCGCCTGAACAAACTCGACCGCCAGCACGGTCAGGCCGGCGGCTACGTCGTCCGCGGCGGCAACTACCTGACCGCACAGGCCGACCTGCGTACGGCATTGCGTAAGGAAGAGCCGTATTACAACGCCGAAGGCCAGGTGAAAAACAAGACCACCGGCCTGCGACTGGTGCTGGTCTCCCCGACCCTCACCTCTCGCGAACGGGTCGCCAGCATCGAAAGCAGCTGGAAGAAACTCGGCACCGGCAGCAAGGAAACCGAATCCGCCGACAAAGGCACCGTGCAATCCCTGAACAACCTCGCCTCAGGCGTCGAAGACAAAGCGCTCAAGGAAAAGCTCCAGGCCCTGGAGAACCAGCTGCGCGCCAGCAACCAGCAGCAGGAAGAAACCCGCGATCAGGCGATCCGCGCCAGCCTTAACCTGGGTGCGTTCCTGTGCACCAAGATGCTCGACGACGGCCAGTACGTGGACTTCCTGCAAAAGAACTACAAGCTCAACTGCGAAAGCGCAGACAAAGATGCCAGTTGCGACATGCGTAAAGGCAAGCTCGAGGAGCAAAAGGATCGCCTGCACAAACTCAGCCGTTACTACGCCAGCAGCCTGGTGGAATCGGCGACCTTGTACGGCCAGCCACTGCTTGAAACGCAAGTCCCGGTGATGGAAGAAATCATCACCCGCAACAAACAGCTGCAAGACCTCAAACCTTACTTGCGCACCCACTGGGCCAATCAGAAGGCGTTCCTGCAAAAGCAGAAAATCGACACTGAAGCCTGGCTGACCAGCTGCAAAACCGTCACTCAATAACAACGCGTCAACACCGTTACCCAGGAGTTTCACCATGTCGCGCAGCCTTTGGACTCGCTTCAAGCTACAGATCGCTTTCGTAGTCGCCAGCAGCCTGCTAATGACCGGTTGCGCCAACACCGGCAGCTCCATGCTGGGCGAAGGCGAAGGCGACGGTGCCGACCCGCGCCTGACCCAGGGCAATGACGCAGAGTTCTTCAGCAAGTCCGGATACCAGGCCTGTGCCGTCGGCGCCGGTGTCGGCATCCTCGCTTGCGCACTGTCCAACAGCAACAACAAAACCGTGTGCGTCATCGCTGCCGGTATTACCGCGTGTGGCGTGGCCATGGGCGCGAACTATTACCTGGATCAACGTCGCGCCGAATACGCCGACACCAGCACCCGCTTGGCGAAGATGAACAGCGACGTCCAGCAAGACACGCAGAACGTGATCGCCCGTACCGCGACCGCTCAGCAAGTGATCAATGATGACCATGCACAAATTGCCCAGATCAAAAAGGACATCGCCAACAAGAGAGTCGACAGGAACAGGGCTCAGGCGCAAATCGCCGGGATCGATTCGGACATCGCGCGCCTGCGTAAAGACCTTGCCAACATGCGTACCAAAGTCAACGAGTACCGCAAAGTGGCAGATGCCGAGCGCTCACAAGGCTCCAGCGCCGAGATCAGGCAAGTGGAGATGAACATTCAGAGAATGAACCAGAAAGTCGTCAGCCTGCAAAAGGAAGTCGACGCTCTGTACAGCCAACGCTCCGCAATCACCCTGGGTTAAGCACATGACACCAAGACAACTGTTGGTCATCACTGCCGTCCTGGCCCTGAGCGGTTGCGCGACCCAGTCCGGCGAATGCGATGCAACCAATCGCGACAGCAGCATGCTGACCAAGATGAACTGCGACTACTCCGGTGGTTACAGCGACCAGGTCAAGCAGAAGGAACTGGCCCTGAGCGAGTCCCGAAAGCAAAACGCAATGTTCCGTCAGGTGTACGAGAACATTCAGGCCCAGCAGCTCAGCACCAAGGCCGATCTGGCCAGCCAGCAGAAATCCCAGGCGGCACTGAATCAATCGCTGGCACAACTGCTGACCTCGCTCAAGGCCCGGCGTGGCAATGAAGCCCAGGTGCAGAAGCAGATTGCCGACCTCGAGAAGCAGCTCAAGGCTTCGCAAGCGGCGCCAGTGACCAAATCAACACCCGCAGCACTGGCGGCCAAGCAGCAAGAGCTGAAAACATTGCAGAAGAAGGTCAATCAGCTGCAATTCAGCCTCGGCTACGAAGAGTAACTTTTCATCCCGCACGCATCCCGATGGATGCCTGCACTTTTTCAGGAATCATCGTCATGCAGCGGGTCATCAGGGATGCGCAAGCCACATCGGAGGGGGTGAGTGCGCTGCAAGCCAAAGTCGCCCTCATCCAGAAACACTTTCCGCC